>NZ_JBRREG010000083.1:0-23805 GCF_056760155.1 Stenotrophomonas sp. STEN022 | reverse complement strand
CCCCGCCCCCCCCCCCCCGCCCCCCCCCCCACACCCGCCCCCCGCGTTTGCCGCCGGGGAGGGGGTGGGGGGGGGGGGGGTAGGCTCTTCGCTGGCTGACACAGCAATGGCTTCGCCGCCAACGCCGCTCCTACATTCTGGCTACCAACGCACGCCGCAACGCAAGGTTGTAGGTAGTCGCATAGACAGCAGTCACCGACAACGGCACCACGATCGTACGCAGTATCTCCGGTGTACCAGCCAGCCAATGGATGCTGCTGAGCAGACTCAACGAAGCAATGACAGCAACCAACGGCGGCACCCAATAGCCAGACCGACCCGGCAAGCGGGCCGACAGCGCCTCGATCATGCGTTTCAGGAACAAAGTGATCAGCGCCGACAACGTGCCCTGCACTAATCCCGCAATCAACGGCCGCGGCATCGGGTGCGCCAGATTGGCGAAGGTGGCCCAGCTACCCATGGCAATGAAGGCCACGGCCATATGCAAGGCACTATTGCGAGCTGCTGCGGCAGTAGTTGGCGACACGTGCGGGATCCTGTGGACGTAGCAGTACAACGATGCTGCAGCATGACGGATGCTGTAGCCATGGTTCAACTCGCCTGTACCGCACGAGTTGGAGGACCATCAGCACCAACCTGACAATGCCGGCCTGGCACCCTGATCAGCTGACAAGAGCCACAGCCAGATGGTGAACATCGCGGAGATGAGCCTCTTTCATCGCCATCCGTCATGCAAACTCAGCGGCACTGCAGCCGCCAGAAGCATCAACTTACTGCTCCAGACCAAGGAAAACCCGCATGCGCGCCAACTCTGCGTCCAACTCTTGGACAAAAGCAGCATCACGCGGAGCTCGCCCTTCAACGTACTGCAGTCCAGCATTCAAGACCCCGCCGGCAACCGACAGATTGCCCCAGCCAATCACCCGATCCTCCCACAGCAGCGGCAAAGCGTAGTAACCCAGCTTGCGCTTGGGCGCAGGTGTGTAAGCCTCGAACCGATAAGCCCAGCCCCAAAACAGCTCGAAACGGCGACGGTCCCATACCACCGGGTCGAACGGCGTCAGCAGCCGCACTTGTGCATCCGGCTTCCAGCGACGGCTTTCCACACGTTCGTCAGCTGGCCAAACCCAATCAACGCCATCCACCCGTGCACGCTGCAGGCGTTGCCGCGCGCGCAACAGCGCAGCCTTGCGCGCGTCTTTCCATTGCGGAACGCCATTGCCCAGATAGGCCACCAACTGACCGAGGCTGGCATCCGGCAGCGGCGCGTACTTGCCGACAATCAGGTCGATCAGCGCATCCATGCGCGCATCTATATCGCTCTTGTGAACTGGTGGTGCCGCATCGCGCGCCGCATAGACACGTGTACCACCATCGCGTCGCGCCACCCGCAACAGCCCGCGATAGTGCATACCATCGAGCAGCTGCGTGCTGGCGTTGGACGAGCCACCAAACCAATTGGTGGTCTTGCCATGTGCGAAATGCGCATCCACCTCACGTGGATGCACCGCGCCACGCTCGGCGATAAAGGCCTGCACCGCCTGCGCCTGCTTCCAACGTGCGGGCGTCCATTCCATCCGCGCTTGGCGTGGGTGCATCAGCGCATGATGCGCACGCGGCAGAAAGCCATAGTTGACGAAGAAATCCTCCTCCAATGGCAGCCGCGGATAGCGTCGCTCCAGGTCACCGGCCTGATAGCCAGCAACCCGATGTCGCAAGGTCAGATCCTGCGCACGCGCGGGCGCGCGGATCGGATCGGCCTGGACGAAGCCCAGCTTGTCGATCGCCCGCATCAAGGTGGCTGGCTTGAACAGTGAGCGGGCGACGGCGTAGCGGCGGAGTTGGTCGAGGGTCAGGGTCATGGGTGGATGATGCCAGCAACGGAACCGTCTGGAGACTACTGGAACACAGGGGTCAAGCAAATTTTACGATCCGCATAGCAACTCGTCCTGCAACTCCCCCCTGTCACCAGGACGACCCGCAAAGACGGAGGCTTGGTGTGCTTCTGCGAAAAGCGAAACGAGCCAGCTCACTTGATCGAACTCCTCGTTGATCAATGGTGCGTCCAACACAATCAGGGACATGTATTGGCCGCTCGAGGTTCATACTGAAGCGGCCACCGCTTAGTCATCGACGACTGAGGAGAACAGGCAATTCGACTACATCCCGAGGATAGGATCCCGATCAGCCCGTCGCAGAAAACAAGGCAAGTACTACGATAGCGTTGAAGAAGGCGTGCGCACCAATGCAGAGGATTATCGACCCAAACCGCACTCTGATTGCGTACAGGCAGACTGAAGCGACACCAAGCATCACAAACCGCGGAGTCCCGCTATCCCACAACTCCATTGCCCCATGCGAGATGACAAACAAGATGGTACCCACGATGCAGGCAGGCACCGCCCCACTGGCTCGCTGCACGAGATCAAAGACCAATCCCCTATACAGAAGCTCCTCAAGCACTGGCGCAATCAAGATCGCCGCCACCATCAAGGAGACTCGATCGGAGGGACTTAAGGATTGAACAACTGAATGACTTGCCTCAACCCCGACCACCCAGAAGATCAGCCACGTCAAGACCATACAGAGCGCTGTGGGTGCAACCAGCACGGCAAGCGCACGCCAGCCAAGGTTACTTATCAGCTTCAACTCTGACGATAGGCGCCAGCCGAAGAACCGCACCAGCAGAGTGATCAACACAGCTGCGATAACTACAGATGCCACGTAGAAGCCATAGCCACCGCTGACTGGCTTTATGCGAATGTTTCGATACACGTCCCCGGTCTTCAGGCCTTGCCGATGCAGATACTGCTTCGCATCGTTGATCTCGTCGGCGACAAAGCGACATCGAACCCAACCGACTCCGTCATTGAATGCTTGCGTTTCATCAGTACATCGAATGCCCTGATCATCATCCGTTTGGCTCCAATCGACTTCATTGAACTGCAAGGATTTCGGCAGGATGTCAAACGTGACATCCATGGAGTACGGGCCGGCTGCGGCAGACGACAAGGTGACTGCCAGTGCAACAAGTAGAACCGCGGCTGCCGCCAGCCATACCCGCAAAAAGAACGCGATCGCGCGCGAACAATACTTCCCTGTACGCAAAAGTGTTGAGCGCAATATCATGTTTGATCGGCCTATTGGTTCACATAAGCGGTCGCGCGAGCCGCGCTCGATGATCGAAACTCCCCAGCTCGTCAGAACCAGTCGTCGTCATAGGTCCAAACTGACCAGTAGTCACTTGCGCCAATCGGGTAGTAGCCGCCACGCCCATCACTGGCCCATATCCCACCGTAAGATCCTGAAGGACCTGGCACGGGCGTAGGCGCAGGCCTTGGTGCCGGAGGTTCCGGCAATCTATCGCACCGATAGGAAGCGTTGAATCCACAGAAACCAGTGTTCTCCATCACCGGAGTAGCACCTTGAGCCGCACAGGATCTTATCAGGCTGTGCTTTGTGATCTGGTCATTGATGTAGCAAACAACGCCCATGAAGATAGGCACCAATGCAAGCGAACCCGCCCCAACACCAACGGCCTGCTGAGCCTTGCCATTGGCGATCTGCATCTCTTCCGGTGTCAGCTTTTTCTGAATCATGTTGCCGTCGCTTACTGCAGTCACTGTTGATGTCGATGGATCGTACTCGACACTGTAGGACTTGCCGGTTCCATCAACCGATTCAACGATGAGATAGTCGTTTCTTGCCACGATTGAACCAGGAACAACCATGGTTGATGCAGGAAGTTCCATCATTGGATCTTCCTGGTTACGATTGGGCGGATCTCGCTCGGCGGCGTGACCAACGCACGTGATACCAGAAATAGCTATTGCAAGCAGTTTCCTTTGAGTAATCACTATTCTCTCCTTGATAACTTCCTATGCCGCATCGCCGCACGGCGGGCGACTATGCTCGTACTGAACCAGTAACCAGGCTACGAACTGTCGGGGCAATCCATTCCTGCGAACACCGAGGTTCCCCTCGTGTGCGATGCACACAATTGCTCCTGAATCCGCATATCTCGTTTCAGTACCCGTAGGAGGCACGCATCCAATGCAGAACGATCGATGCTTCGCCTTCATCGGACGAGCACAATAGAAAGGAAATCACTTCACGTGGTGCAGCAGTAGAACCCCGTGCAAATGATCGGGAATCCCGCCCTTGCACGCAATGCGCAATCCGTTCTCAACCAAAGCGATTCGCGTAGGGAGATGTCTTGAATATATGTAATGCCCGCTCAAGCCTGAAAATGGCTCGGCCCAACCCAGCGTCAGAATCCAACATTGATTCCACCGCCTCGGAGCCCACACCCTATTTCGTGGCTTCGCGTTTTTCGAGATCCGCGCTGCACTGCATCTCAACCGCATGTTGCACCCAATAGCCGATTTTCCGAGCCATCGCCTCCACACCATCAAGACGCGCATGCAGAAAGCTATTGACCGGCAGCAGCGCTCGCACATGCTCACTGATCGGAATGGACCAGTTTTCCGCAGCCGAATCATGCGCATTACCGGGTTCGCCCAAGCGCCAAGGCAGCATCAGCGCCTTCTGCGAATCCGAGTACAACACCTGCCGGCGCCCGTCGGCCCAGATCAACTGGATGACCGCGAAGGGGTAGTCATCGGTCCAGCTCATGCCGTTGCCGTACAGGTCGTCCACCAGTGCCAGCACCCCCATGTTCTTGACGTATTGGGCACCTACCAGGCGCTGCGCAGCCTTGCTGCAGCCGTTCGGCGGAAAGGTCTCCCAGTCTCCGCTCGGGATCAGCTGCCCGCGACGGTAGCGCGCGGCCACGCCGCGAACGCCACGCCCCCGATCCCAGGCAGGCTCCCGAACCGCTTCAACCAAGGCGGCTACCGCAGCGGCATCGACGTCACGCTGCACGCGCTTGCGACCGCCATTGCGGTCCTCGTAGCTGCCTTGCAAGGTGTAGTCCTGCCTGCCGGCCAGCCGCTCGAGCACGAAGCTCTCCTCGATCATGTCCCAGCCCATGTGCTGGTAGCTGATCAGGACGCGGACGGGTAGCTCCTCCCCTCGCGCAGCGGCGGTCGTCGGCAGGATCAGGCCAAGCAGCAGAAGCAGCACCGTCCCGGCTATCCAATGGCGACGCGGATGCCGCAAGGCTTCAGCGTGCCCCGGGCCTGTACGGCCGAGAAGCGAATGCGGAGAGCGGATGCGACGACATGCGAACAAGGCGCGAATGTCAGCTCGCCGAGCAAACGATGACCTGTGCAACGCAAGTACGAACCAGAGCCGCATGCCACTTTCCTTGATGTTTGGCCCGCGCCGATTATTCGGCATGGCCCAAGCGTGCCAGCAATCCGCCCCCGGCGCAGCCGGCTAATGCACCGTATCCAGCGCCGCGTTAATCCGACTCTGACCCCGGTTTTGCTCTACGCGGTTGCGGCCGGTGTGTTTGCCGCGGTAGAGGGCGGCGTCGGCTTGTTGCATGGCGTGCGCCAGGCCGGCTTCGCTGGTGAAGCTGTCGGAGACGCCGATGGTGACGGTGCAGCGCAGGCCTTCGTAGCGCGGGCCCTGCAGCATCACCGCCTGCTCGATGCTGCTGCGTACACGCTCGGCCACGCGCAGGGCCGAGGCTTCGTTGGCGCCCACGCAGATGGCGGCAAACTCTTCGCCGCCCAGCCGGCACAGCAGGTCGTCCTTGCGCACCGAAGCGCGCAAGGCCTCGGCAACGCCGCATAGCACCGCGTCGCCGGTCTGATGGCCGTAGTTGTCGTTGATGCGCTTGAAATGGTCGACGTCGATCAGCAGTAAGCGCGCAGTGGTACCCGGTCGCCGGAAGCAGGCATCCAGCGCCGTGCCCAGGCCACGGCGGTTGAGCAGTTGGGTAAGCGGATCGTGGGCAGCAATGCCGCGCAACCTGTCGGTCAGGCGGCGCAGCACCAGCCAGACGATCGATGGCGGCAGGATGGTCGCCAGCGAGCACATATAGACGTAGAAGATCATCGAGAACTGGCCGTCCATGCTCAGCGCCTCGAAACCACCTGACAGCAACTTGCTGAGCTTGATGACGTTCAGCACGCAGATACCGCTGATCAAACCGGCAAACAGCAGCACCTCACCGCGCAGGTCCCTGGCGAAGCTGCGCACGCCGTACAGCAGCACCGCCACCATGCCGACGAAGGACACCGCACAGGTACCGGCCAGCAGCACGTAGCGCGCCACCGGGCCGAGCGTCCAGTTCACCAGGATCTGCAGCAGGCTGTAGCCCACGGCCAGGTACAGCAAGGGCATCGCCAGCGGCGTGGAGCGGCCAAAGAACCGCGCCCCGCCCACGCAATACGCCAGCAGCGAGCACAGCGTGAGCGTGTGGTTGACCATGCTCAGCCAGCTCCAGCCCGGCGCACCTTCCATCAGCTGCAGCACATAGGCCCCGCCGAGCATCAGGTTGCCCACGCCGAACACGTCCATGCCCATCTTCTCGTCCTGCAGGCGACGACTGATGAGCAGGAACATCACGGTGAAGCTCAGCAGGTAAACGCAGAGCATGCCGACTAGGAGGGTGGCGATCATTGGGTGTTCGACAAAAAGGCAGGCGAAGGCGCGCTGGTCCACCCCATGTGGAACGACGGATGCCAAACAAGAACTCGCAACGCTGCCGCTGATCCCCCGGCACCGCGTTGTCCCCGCGCGTATCGTACCGAATTCGGCTGGGGTCACGGGGTTTGCGGGGGGCTGGAAGGGGTATGTAAACGGTTACGGAGGCTCTTACGTTGGCCGGGGGCAAAACCGGGGGCATGCCATGCCGTCCGCTCTCCGCGGAACGGTAGCAGAGCTAAATCCGGCGTTAACTTTGGTTTCTCATAACTAGATCCCTCATTCACATGTGACAGCCACCCGTCTGAACCGAGACTACCGAAGTGGTCAGCGGCCTGCCTGACCGAACGCCTACCAAGCTTCGTCAATCAATTGGCTCAGATAACAGAGCTGAATGGAAGGACTAAATGAGGTACTGTCGGTAGGGGAAGGGGAACCATCGCGCAACGCCGTGGTTGGCTCTGGATGTTTGCCAAGGACAAGGGGCGTCAAACAGGCATGTCGGATAGAGATAAGAAGCAAAAGGTCCTTCGGCCGAGCGCGGCTAGGCTCATGGAATCAATGCGTGACATTGGCTATTCCTTTGAGAGCGCGCTTGCCGACATAGTTGACAACAGCATTTCCGCAGGCTCGTCAAGAATCGAGATTATCAACGACGTCCATCCCGGGATGGGACCTTATCTCGCGATATTGGACGACGGGGGAGGCATGTCCCCGGAAGAGTTAACTCAAGCGATGCAGCATGGTAGTCGCAGCCCACGCGAGACCCGTGCCAATGGAGACCTAGGCAGATTTGGTCTTGGATTGAAAACAGCCTCCTTTTCGCAATGCCGCCGACTAATAGTCGTCTCTCGACAGGCTGACGAGGTAGCTGGACGATGCTGGGACCTTGATCTTGTGGTGGAGAAGGATGAGTGGATCCTGAGCCTCCTCGACCATGAAGAGATTGACAGGCTGCCTCTTGTAGACAAGATCGGCCGGTCGGGAACCCTTGTGCTGTGGCAGAAACTAGATCGCTTGGATGCCCTTGGAGGACAGCCCGAGCAAATCTACGCAGCACTCAACCAAATGTTTAGCAGCGCGCGTCCGCATCTAGCGTTGACGTTCCATCGTTTCATTGCCCCGGAACCAAATGAGTCTCCAAAACCGGTGGCAATGTTCATCAATGGAGCTGGAGTCGAGGCCGTCGATCCGTTCGCACGACATATGACTCCTCATTCCGACGCGCACGAGGTCGAGACCTTCCAAATGGGCAACGGGCAAATCGTCGTCCAAGGTTTCACGCTACCACACCACCAACGTCTCACGCCCGACCAGCAGAGAGCGCTCGAACTTGGCTCCAGCATGATCGAGACGCAAGGGCTGTATGTGTACAGAGCGCGGCGCCTTGTTTCCGCAGGAAGTTGGCTGGGCATGGCGCGCCGCGCCGAACTCACCAAGTTGCTTCGCGTGCGCGTAGATGTTCCCACTTCGCTTGATACGGAATGGAGCATTGACGTGCGAAAGTCACGGATGCGAATTCCATCCGCTACAAAAGCACGATTGCGCCCGCTCGTTGAAAAAATGACAGAGTCCGCGCGACGCCCCTATACCTACCGGGGAACTCGGCAGGCCGCTGCATCAGGAATACCTTTATGGGAGAGGATCGAGGAACGCGGGGCCGTCCGATACGAGATCCGCCGCGAGCACCCCCTGATCGCAGACCTCCAACGCTCCGCCGGATCTCGTGTAGACGTTGGCACCATTCTCTTGGCAATCGAGTCAACTCTACCGCTAGAGTCGCTTTTCTCGGATGTCGCCAGTTCCCCTCAAACAGTGCGCCAAGGCGAACTTGGCGACCAAGAACTAAAGCAACTCCTTGCTGTGTTCGTTGAGGCCATGGCCCCAGGAAAAGATTCATTACCCGCCACGATCGCCGAGACCATATTGGCAACGCCTATTTTTCTAGGCCATAAAAGAGCTCGAGCTGTGCTTTCCAGCTTGCGAAACATCGAAATTTGAGGCAAAACAAATGACGCATTTACAACTTCTGTCTCTCGCCCGTATAGCGATGGCCCAGCGAGCCGCGCAGACTTCAACGCAGATCATAGGAGTGGTGCGCGATCTAGCAGCCCTCCCGTTCCTAGACCCCATTCCTTCCGAAGAGCACGTGATCGATGCTGTCAAGCAGCTTGAACGCGAATTCGAGGTCGTATTGGGTCCGGCCCACACTATTCAGGCTCCTGGCCATAAACCTTGGCTCCGCGGCCGAGTGCACGAAATCAACTTTCGCTACTGGCAACGTTATCGCAGCCATCTCATTTCTGGAGGCATGCCGGAGCACGTAGTAAACGCTGTAGCTACTGTCACTGACACAATTATCGATCTGGCAGGGGACCCAACTACCGAAGGAAAGTGGTCGCGTCGAGGGCTGGTGGTTGGGCACGTGCAAAGTGGCAAGACTGCGAACTACTTGGGTGTGATAAATAAAGCCGCAGACGCAGGGTACCGCGTGGTAATTCTGATCGCAGGCGTGCACAACAATCTACGATCGCAAACCCAAGAGCGCGTAGACCAAGGCTTTGTTGGGCGCGATAGCGACCAGATCCTGAGTCGCCAAGCCAATGTTGACCGGGTGGGTGTCGGCCTCATCAATCCAGGCTTCACCGCGACCGCGTACACCAGCCGTACGCATGATTTCAGCCGTGCCAAAGCTGAGAGCTTAGGAAATCCGCTGCAGAACAACGCAGAGCCTGTAATTCTGGTCATAAAAAAAAATACGTCCATCCTGAACAATCTTATTGATTGGATTCGGGGAACAAGTGCTTCGCAAGGAGGACTGACGCTTCCGATGCTGGTGATCGACGACGAAGCCGACAACGCCTCGGTAGACACCTCTAAAAATCCTGATGCGCCCAGAACGATAAATCGACTTATCCGCGAGCTATTGAGCTTGTCGACGCGCAATGCATACATTGGATACACCGCAACTCCGTTCGCCAACATATTTATCGATCCTGACGGCGAAAATTCTGAACACGGCAAGGATCTGTTCCCGCGAGACTTCATCGTTGGGTTGGACGCGCCTTCGAACTATGTTGGAGCAGAGGAGTTTTTCCTTTCAGACAGGGCCAAGAGCCTCACGATTGATCTCAATGACACCGAGGATTGGTTACCCGTAAAGCACAAAATTGATTGGCCGGTGGAAGGGCTTCATTCAAGCCTTGTTGAAGCCATCGACTGTTTCGTTCTTTCCAAAGCGATTCGCACCTTACGTGGACAAGGAAATCGCCATCACTCCATGCTGGTTAACGTCTCTCGATTCACACGCGTGCAGGGTGCTGTAGCGAAGGCCATATCGCAACATCTGGTATTGATGCAAGCAGCGATCCAGAACCGCCATGCCATGCCAACCGAGGATGCCCTCAGAGATCCTGCACTGCGGTCTCTCCACAACACATGGAGAAAGTACTACCTCGATGGCGACGAGCGATGGGACGCCATTCAGTCCTGCTTGCATCGTGCTGCAGCGAGCATGTCCGTTGTACAGATCAATGCTTCAAAATCTTCTGGAAACCTTGACTATCGAGCCCACACTGAAACCGGGCTCAACGTGATAGCTGTTGGCGGAAACTCGCTTGCGCGCGGCTTTACACTTGAGGGGCTTACCGTTAGCTACTTCCTCCGCAACACTCAGATGTATGACACGCTAATGCAGATGGGCCGATGGTTCGGGTACCGAGATGGCTATAGGGATCTATGCCGACTATTTCTGCGTCCCGAGGCGAATGATTGGTACGGTTTTATCGCAAACGCGACAGAAGAGCTTCGCGATGAGATCCGGACCATGGAATATCACAATCTCACACCAATGCATTTCGGCCTAGCGGTGCGAAGCCATCCCGGCACACTATTAGTAACGGCTCGCGACAAAATGCGGAACACTGAGCAAATCGTCCGCAGCGTAGGACTGGCGGGAAAACTGGTTGAAACATCAGTTCTCATTGACTCAAAAACTCCCAGAGCACGCAACATCGACGCTGTAAAGGACCTGATCCATAGTGTGCTTGGCGATGGAATACAAGCGGAGCTAGTCAGTCCTGATAGCAAGCTGTCTAGCCGCCTTTTCCGCGGTGTAAAGACAGAGATGGTCCTCAATTTCATCTCCTCATTCCGAACACATCCAGGCCAACTTGAGATGCAGCCTGCGCCAATTGGTGACTATATTCGGAGCCGGGGATTCAGCGATTGGGATGTAGCGCTAATTTCCAATTCGCGGGCGAAGGATCTATCCACAGAAGTAGAGGACGTGCACAACCTTCCTATTGGCCTCCAAGAACGCCTGGTTGAGAAGCGAACTACCCCGAGGTTTGGAAGCGTATTGCTTGTTTCTGGAACGAAACGCCGAGTCGCCTCGCGAGGCGTAGAGCGCATTGGTCTTTCTGAGGATGAGTTGAACGCTGCGCATTCTATTCATGGCAGCTCGAGCAAGAACATTCCCGATCACCTGTACCGCGAGCAGCGAACCCGCCCCCTTCTGATGCTTCATCTTTTGAAAACAAAAACTAAAAATGAACTCGAAAATAAAGAGATCTTCGGAGATATCCATGCAGCTTACGGGCTTAGCTTCCCCGGCCAGAGCGGCGGTATACCAGATGTTTTGGTCCAGTACACCGCCAACCTGATTGCCTATCGGGAATTGTATGGCGTGATCGAGGACGAGCTCGATGAGGAGGAGACATCAGGAAATGGCTAATGATCCTTGGGCGAGTATTGAGCCATCACCACGCCACCTCGTAGGACTACGTATAGAACAGCCACATTTTCTAGATGTGTATTGGGCTTGGGCGAGCGATAACTCGCCTGGACTAATCCTGCGCGGCATCGACCCAAACGGTGTACCAGAGGGGCTTCCAAAGCCTCGCGGTGTTTCTATCGAGATTACGCATGGACCGGAGGGGTTGGAGGTGCGAATGTTCCTCCGCGAACCCGCTGATCGGGATGTGTTCCATACGCTTTGCATGGATGTTATTTCCTATTCCGGCGCTGCGACCTCAGCCTCAGCAGCGACAGCTGGGGTCTTCCGACGCTTGTCCCATTGGCATGCACTCATGTCTCGTGCGCGCACAACCGTACTGCCCCCCCACGAAATTCGTGGACTCTTTGGTGAACTCACCCTCCTAATAAAATTGGCTGAACGCAAAGGTTTCGACGCAGCCATCGCCTCCTGGGTGGCACCAGACGACCATCCTCAGGATTTTGCACTTGACACTCAACTTGTCGAGGTAAAGACGCGGTTAGCAGGGACTCGTCAACATGTCGAGATTTCGTCTCTAGAACAGCTTGAATCCGCCCACCTGCCGTTATCACTAATAGCCATCGAGTTGGCCCACTCTAACAGTGCCGACGCTCTTTCTTTAAATGGGATTTGTAGCCAAGTTGAGCTGATTGCACGGGAGCACGGCATAACGCAGGAGGATTCCTTTCAGGCAGCGCTTCTGAAACGCGGCTACATTAGGCACGAAGACTATGACACTGATACCTATGCGATATGCGGCATCAAGGCTTTCAATGTCAAAGAAGAATTCCCTCGACTCGTACGCGCTTACGTGGACCCAAGAATACCATTTGTCAATTACACGCTCGATTTATCTATGTTACGCGAGTTTGAGATAGCCACTGAAGCGGTATTGGCCTGAGATTTCGAACAAGGATAAGTAATGGACGAGGAAGTTACTCTATATCGAGAGACCCTAATTGGAGAGATTGGCTCAGGTGCCGCTGCGGGTGCAGGTTACACCAGTACACTTTTTGTGGATCGAGTCTGCTCGATTCTTGAACAGGCAGAAGAGTTCACGGAATTCAATGTTTGCAGGGTATCCGGCGACTCAAACCGCGGTTACCCCGTGCAGCTAGATGCCTACAGCTTCTCAGAAGCCGACGGTATCCTCAACTTGATCGTCTCGATCTACTCAGGAGAAGCCAATCCCGAGCCGCTCCGAACTGAAGAAGTCAAACGCACCGTTTCAGCTACCTACCGGTTTCTAGAAGGAAGCGTCCACGCATCGCTGGCAGACTCATGGGATGAAAGCCACAACGCGCATGCTGTATGCAGGGAGATATTCTCCTTCGCCACCAACGGCGAAATGAGCAAAGTGTGCATCTATCTAATTTCCGACCGACCCGTAGCTCCAAGTCTAGGCAAGATGCCGGAGTTGTCGCTGGGAGCAAAGGAGGTCGAGCTTCATCTCTGGGACATCGCGCGACTGGCGAGAGTCGAAGCCTCTGCCAAAGGCCGTGAAGACATCGTTATTGATTTCTTGGCTGAATACGGCGAGGGAATACCAGCGTTACCCGCCGGACCGGAGGGAGCTGCGAGCTATGACTCCTACATGTGCGTGATGCCGGGCAGCACTCTCGCCAGCCTCTATGATCGCTTCGGAGGACGCATTCTTGAGCAGAATGTCCGCGCGTTTCTAGGCGACAGCCGCAAAGTCAACAAGGGCATTCGTGAGACGCTACGCTCGCAGCCCGAAATGTTCTTTGCATTCAATAACGGCCTGACTGTCACGGTCGCAAGTCTGATTACAAACTTCCACGAGATGGGTCACACGGAAATCATCAAAGTGAGGGGCCTGCAGATCGTTAATGGCGGTCAAACGACCGCTTCGCTTTATTGGGCAAGAAAGGCGGGGATAGATTTGTCTGAAGTCAGAGTGCAGATGAAACTCTCCCGCCTACCGGAAGATGGCTTTGAGGACGCCGTCCACAACATCGCACGCTATGCAAATGCACAAAATGCCGTTTCTGCTTCTGACCTTTTCGCAGGCCACCCCTACTTCAAGCGCTTGGAGGGCGTTTCCCGACAAACTCTGGCCCCACCGAGCAGAGCTGGCGAGACACCCAGTTATTGGTATTTCGAGCGCACCACCGGCAGCTACAAAGTTGAATTAAAGCGATTGAGTGGGCTTGCCGCAAAGACATGGCAGTTACTGAACCCCAAGAAACAAGTACTGACAAAAACCGACGTCGCGCGCTACGACACGACTTTTGAGGGAACCCCTCATATGGTCAGCTCGGGTGCGCAAAAAAATATCGCAGCATTCGGCAAAATTGTAACGCAGTATTGGGCCGATGACCCAAGCACTTTTGACCAGACCTATTACCAGCGCTTGGTCGGTCGTGCGATTCTCACGCGTGCGGTTGATACAGCCATCCCTGCGCAAGATTGGTATCCTGGCTCCATTCTCAGACCTCTCACTACCTATACGCTTGCTTTAATGAGTAGTCGGATGCGCAACAAGCAGCTCCAGCCGGATTACGATGCTATCTGGAAGATCCAGAGGTCTCCGGATCAGTTCCTCAGAGAAGCAATGCGCGTCGCCAAGCAGCTATTGCCATTACTTCAAGAGATACCGGAGCAACAAGTTCGCAACAGGCTCATAACTGAATGGGTTAAGCGTGAAGCGTGTTGGAAGCGTGTTGAAGAAAGCGATATCCATTTATCCATCTCATTCGTTGAAACCTTGGTCCCGGAAACTCGGAGCGCGCGACGACACGAAGACTGGGGCACCAAAGCTAATTCTCTTTGGAACTCGGGCGCATGGAAACGGCTGGACGCCTGGAACAAGCAATCACAGATACTGACCGTCGGCGAAACGGATATCGTGAGCTGGGCAGCCATTACTTCGCAGTTCCGACCGCGCGGTCTTCGCTTGGCGAAGCTGAAGGAAGCTTGGGATCGCGCGGCAGCGCAGGGCTTCGTCTAGATGGCATGAGGGCGAAAGGCTGATGAGACTAAGGGAAACATGCCGGTTGGACCAACAAGGGTCCTGCTCCAGCCTGTGCGCAACTGACCTGTTGCCCTACATCGATCAGAAGTTCAGCAAGCCCGAAATTTCTGCATAAGCTGCCCACTGCCAGAGTCATGTCCAGGAATGCTTGATCTATTGAAATCGTCCCTTGGCCGTGCCATCCTGGCAAGTGCTAGGCGGCACAAAAGTGCCGCCATTTATATTTGTGAACAAAATCATGCAGATTCCCGTCGTCGACGTCTTCGCAGGCCCTGGTGGCCTTGGGGAGGGCTTCTCCGCATATAAAACACCGTCTAAATCAGCTCACCAGCCGTTCAAAATCGCTATTTCGGCCGAAATGGAAGCAAACGCGGCAAGAACGCTCCGTCTGAGAGCGTTCTTCCGTCAGTTCGAGCAAGGAAAGGCCCCGACGAGCTACTACAACTATGTTGGTGGGGAAGCGACCGCTCCTTGGACAAGCAAAACTGAAGCCCAATGGAAGGCGTCCGGCGAAGAAGCTCGCCAGCTAAAGCTTGGCGATCCCGAAAATGACGCAATCCTCCACGCCCGCATCAAACAAGTAGCTTCTAAAGGTGCGCCTTGGATTCTCATCGGCGGCCCACCCTGCCAAGCCTATTCTTTGGTCGGACGAGCGAGAAATCGCGGCGTAGCGGGTTATAAGGCCGAGGAGGATCATCGCCATTTTCTGTATAAGCACTATCTCAAGATACTCAAGGACCACAAGCCTTCAGTATTCGTGATGGAAAATGTCAAAGGCATTCTTTCGTCGAAGGTAGGAGGGGAACTGATGTTCCCGAAAATATTGGCCGATCTCCGCGCACCGGGCGGACGTAACGGACCAAAGTACCGAATTGTCCCGATGATGGTGGACGGTCAAGCCCCCCCCTTCGATGAGGAAGATGGGCGTCGTTATATCCTGCGCGCGGAAGAACTCGGCGTACCTCAAGCTCGTCATCGAGTGGTTTTGCTTGGTGTCCTTGAAGAAATAGACATTTCAAAGATTCGGCGGATCCAACCACTACAACATCCAGTTGACGTTGCCGAGGTAATCAAGGGACTCCCGAGATTACGTAGTGGCATCACTGACGTCGACTTCAATAGCTGGTCCAAGGAAGCCAAGGAGATCCTGAATTTCGCGGCGGATGTTTCGGAAGATGCTCTTGTCGAACGCACACTACGTAAGCAATCTGCATTAGTCGGGAAGACCGACTATGGATCAGGTGGGAAGCGCATGCCTTGGAAGACCGGCTGTGGAGATGTCCCACCTCATTTAAAAGAATGGCTTATTGACGATAAACTCGGATGGCTACTAAACCACGAGGTTCGAAACCACATGTGGATGGACCTTGTTCGATATGGCTACGCTTCGGCCTTCGCACTCGCGCATGATCGCTCTCCACGCGGCGCTACCGAATTCCCCGAGGCCATGCACCCAGATCATGCTAATTGGACAACTGGAAAGTTTGTCGACCGGTTCAAGGTTCAGAGGTGGATTGGCCCAAGTTCGACCATCACAAGCCATCTATCGAAAGACGGACATTACTTTATTCACCCAGATCCAACTCAGCTACGCAGCCTTTCAGTGAGGGAAGCGGCCAGGCTACAAACGTTTCCGGACAACTACTTTTTTGAAGGATCGCGCGGAGCGCAATTCCGACAGGTTGGGAACGCCGTGCCCCCGTGGATGGCTGTTCAGATTGCCGACGTGGTCTACTCCATCTTGGGCAGCTGAGACCCAGGAAGCTCCTTCCAGTTTTCGCTGGACAAAATGAAACCCTTCAAGCCATCGAGCGTGGCTTGGGGGGCAGCACGCAGCGCACATTCCCATACAACGGCAACCCGCCAGCCACTGCTCATCAGCTTCTCCTGCGTGGTGACGTCTCTAGCTCTGTTAGCAGTGAGCTTGGCCAACCAGAATTCAGGCCGAGTCGTAGGTGTTGTCGCAAAGCGGCATCCCAGATGCCGATGCCAGAAGCATCCATGCACAAAAATCACGCAATGATACTTCTTCAACACAATATCCGGTTTCCCGGAAAGCGCTCTATCGTGAAGACGATATCGGAATCCCTGCCGATGGAGAAAACGCCTGACTTGTAACTCGGGCTTGGTATTCGTTGCTTTGATGCCTCCCATCATCCGAGAGCGAACCGCAGCAGATACGATGTCTATCATAGAAGGAGGCCTTCCAAGCCCGGGAGAGAGCCTAGCCTACCGCGGCATGCCAGCATCCACAGAGTGAAGGCTCAATCTCGAGAGTTGATTGAACAGGCCGGCGAAGCACGCGTGCCCTCGTCAGCAACCACATGCGACATCAACAGCCAAATGGGGGACAATCGATTTCACGCAGTAATCGAAGCGGAGTTCCGCCTCAAGTTATCACGCGGAAAAAAGGCCAAGCTAGGAAGCAAAGACCAAAGACATAGCGCCCCAGCCAAGAAACCCGACTCTGCCGCCTGTTTTCCCTGACCTCTGGTTTTCCGCACTAGGGGCGGAAGATGATGACCCCAGACGTGGCCTATGCCGCAACATCAACCGTATGATCTGAGCAGAAAGCGGTGGGTCATTACACCGCTGTGCTACTCGATCTCAGGGGGGACGTCGACACATACGAAGCTTCCATGCCGCCGCACTTGGACCTCCAGACGTAGTAAGTCGCATTGGAAATTCCCATTTCACGGCATACATTATTGACCTGCCTCCCCGCCTCCCCTAGCTCAATGTCGCAGGAATCTGACTCTCGGTGAATCTTCTCTAGCGCATCTACGGCCTCCGGGGCTAATTTGCCCAGAGCACTCTAAGAATGCTTGGAGCAAGCTTACGAGCAGGCGACAGAAACTCAACCAATGCCAACCTTCCAACTTCACCCAATGTTCTCCGCACTATATTCTCTTGCCAATGCCCGCACCAATCCTAAACATCAACGCGCGCTCAGCGCCTGTGAAGTCATCCAGCCCCTGAATCTCATCCAACGTATCCTCTTCGATATCTCTTAGCAGGAAGTACTTGACAGTTGCATCTCCTTTCCTCGACCCGTCTATAACCACATATCTACGTAGGCAACAACCCTCCACATCTACGGCTATTGGACGTATATGATCCAAATACCTATCGAGATTTGGGTGAATGAACTCGTACCGAGAAGAATCGGAGACATCCTCGCCATCAACAAACAATTTCGAACCACATATAAAGTCGACGCGGTCCCTCTTTATTGTCATATTGCAGCGCTTGCACGCAATCGCTAGATTAACAGGACTAATTGCGAAACTTTTATACTTTGACTTAGGAAGGACATGTTCGATATCAACCGCGAGCGGATGATCCTGCACGAACGATTTAAGACAGTAACAACACCTATCCCCACTAAGGCATCTATAGAAATTTCTTATTTTAGATCGTACAGGCTGAAGGTAATCAGCACTCCAGTCCAGAATGCCATCATCCCATGCCGTTTTTATCAGCTCAAGCTCATCATCACTAAAGATCAACTCCAAGTATGTCACTGGTAACCACCAATCTTCGCAATAATTTCGGATACCGCACTTAGCGCTCGCTCTTGGCGCTCATCGACACCGGAATCTTCAATTTCACTCAGCAATCGCTGAGCCTGCATTGGATGAATTCTCCCCCGTTCTACGTCATCCATAAGCCCAACTAAAGCCCTGCTTAAATAGTTGCTCTTTGGCGTATACACGTGAAAAACTTCAGCCAATACTTCTTCAATATTTGAACTCGCGGAATCATAACTTTCGTTAAACATGTCCGAAAAGACAAGAACCTCCACATCAAAATCAAGATTATCGGCGGAAATAACCAAAAGCGGCGAATGGGTCGCAATAACCACATGCGCTTCCGAATACCCAATGGCAACCGAAAGCAACATTAGATAGTCCCTTTGCCATCGCGGGTGAAGGCTATTTTCCGGCTCATCAATAAGAATATAACGAGCCCCCCCCCACTTCTAACCGCCAAAAATGCGAGGGAAGTAATCAAAGAGAGCTCTCCGGAGCTTGCCTGATTAAGGTTAAAAATACTCCCACCCTTCCTGACAAAAATATTCACTCGACTTACAACGCCGAGTTTTATCAACTCTGTCTCCCAGAATACTACATCCGTAATATTCCTCTGCAAGGAGTGATCAAAATCAAATCCATCGAAGTCGATCCAATTTATTCTATAGTCGTCGGCAATTTTTAACGCAAGATTTGCTGCTGCGTAAAGATCATCTGGTGACCTTCGCCTTTTCTCCGCCAGCTGTGAAACAGTTTCACGATCAATCCGGCGCAAAGGTCGCTCTGGATTTAACGAGCCTTTGATTTCCACGCCCACTTCCGGCGCATACCCGCAGTACCTAAGTATTCTTGAGATCGCCCTGAGCGACATCTCGTCCTCCAGTTCCGCGTGGCATATCGCCCCCTTCATCACCGAAACTGGAGACGACGCCGCTAATCGCGGAGAAAGGAGCCTAGAACCAAGCGACAGCCCCTTAAATTTGTCATGAATGGAACCAGTGATAGCCAGTACTTGCCGCGAGCCATTCTGCGCGCGCCGAGCCACTTCGCGAAGAAGGGAGCTTTTTCCACTTCCATTTTCCCCTGCGACAATTGTTAACAGCTTACTTGGCATCCACCCTTCATTACGAATCGCCAAAAAATCAACTCGTTGCACATCCATGTATCACCACCCCTATGAAATTGGCTGCCGAAAATCGGCATACAGAAGCCTATATCTAAGCTAGTGCCTCCGCAAATCAACGCATTAAAAAAAGGGCGACCAATGGCCGCCCTCTCCCTCGTCAATTAATTGAAGAAATCAAACCCCAACAGGATTAGCCTTCTCCGGGTCAATCCCATACTGCTTGATAGCCCGGGCAACATCCTTAGCCGTCATCTTCCCATCCTTCGCAAGCGCCGCAATGGCCGCATGCGCGATGTAATAACGGTCAACCTCGAAGAAACGACGCAGGTTGGCACGCGTGTCCGAACGACCGAAGCCATCCGTGCCCAGTACCGAGTAGGTAGCCGGCACGAAAGCGCGGATCTGGTCGGTGTAGGCACGTACGTAGTCGGTTGCGGCGATGACCGGGCCCTGACGGCCTTCCAGCAGCTCGGTGACGTACGGCTTGCGCGGTTCGGCTTCCGGGTGCAGGCGGTTCCAGCGCTCGGCGTCGAAACCATCGCGACGCAGTTCGTTGAAGCTCGGGCAGCTCCAGATGTCGGCAGTGACGCCGAAATCCTTGTCCAGCAGTTCGGCCGCTGCAATGGCTTCGCGCAGGATGGTGCCGCTGCCCAGCAGCTGCACGCGCAGCTCGCCCTTCTTCGGCTTGCCTGCGTCGGTGAGCAGGTACATGCCCTTGATGATGCCTTCGGCTGCGCCTTCCGGCATGGCCGGGTGGGCGTAGTTCTCGTTCATCAGGGTGATGTAGTAGTACTCGTCGATCTGGTCTTCCATCATGGCCTTGGTGCCGTGCTGGAGGATGACGGTTACTTCGAAACCGAAGGTCGGGTCGTAGCTGCGCACGTTCGGGATACCGCCAGCAACGATGTGGCTGAAGCCATCTTCGTGCTGCAGGCCTTCGCCGTTCAGCGTGGTGCGGCCGGCGGTGCCGCCGAGCAGGAAGCCGCGGGTACGCATGTCCGCTGCCTGCCAGGCGATGTCGCCGATGCGCTGGAAGCCGAACATCGAGTAGTAGATGTAGAACGGCAGCATCGGCACGTTGCTGACCGAGTAGCTGGTACCGGCCGCCATCCACGAGGACATGGCACCCGGCTCGCTGATGCCCTGCTGCAGCACCTGGCCGCTCTGGTCTTCGCGGTAGTACATGAGCTGGTCGGCGTCGACCGGCTTGTACTTCTGGCCGTACGGGGCGTAGATGCCGATCTGGCGGAACAGGCCTTCCATACCGAAGGTACGCGCTTCGTCGGCGACGATCGGCACCAGGCGCGGGCCCAGCTCCTTGTCACGCAGACTGATGTTCAGCGTCTGCACGAAGGCCATGGTGGTGGAATAGGTACGCTCGCCGGATTCCTTGAGCAGGCGCTCGTAGGTTTCCAGCTTCGGTGCGATGAAGGACTTGTCGGCCTTCTGGCGACGCTGCGGCAGGTAGCCGCCCAGCGAAGCGCGACGCTCCTGCAGGTACTTCACTTCCGGCGAATCCGGGCCCGGGTGGTAGAACGGCACCTGGCCGTCCTTGAGCTGCTCGTCGGTAACCGGGATGTTGAAGCGGTCGCGGAAATGGCGGACCGACTCGTCGTCCAGCTTCTTGGTCTGGTGGGTGGGGTTGAGCGCTTCGCCAGCGCTGCCCATGCCGTAGCCCTTGACCGTCTTGGCCAGGATCACGGTCGGCATGCCCTTGGTGTTCACGGCCTGGTGGTAGGCGGCGTACACCTTGTGCGGGTCGTGGCCGCCACGGTTCAGGCGCCAGATGTCGTCGTCGGACAGACCGGCAACCATCGCTGCGGTTTCCGGGTACTTGCCGAAGAAATGCTCGCGCGTATACGCGCCGCCGAAGGCCTTGCAGTTCTGGTATTCGCCGTCGACGGTTTCCATCATCAGCTTCTTCAGGACGCCATTGGTGTCCTTGGCCAGCAGGGCATCCCAGTATCCGCCCCACAGCAGCTTGATCACGTTCCAGCCGCCGCCACGGAACACGCCTTCCAGTTCCTGGATGATCTTGCCGTTGCCGCGAACCGGGCCATCAAGGCGCTGCAGGTTGCAGTTGACGACGAAGATCAGGTTGTCCAGGCCTTCGCGGCCGGCCAGGGCGATCGCGCCCAGGGTTTCCGGCTCGTCCGACTCGCCGTCGCCGATGAAGCACCACACCTTGCGGTCGCTCTTCTCGATCAGGCCGCGGTTTTCCAGGTAACGCAGGAACTGCGCCTGGTAGATGGCGGCCAGCGGGCCCAGGCCCATCGACACGGTCGGGGTCTGCCAGTAATCCGGCATCAGCCACGGGTGCGGGTACGACGACAGACCGCCGCCGTCCACTTCCATGCGGAACTTGTCCAGCTGCTGCTCGCTGATGCGGCCTTCCAGGTAGGAACGCGCATAGATACCCGGGGCGCTGTGGCCCTGGATGAACAGCAGGTCGCCCGGATGGTTGTCGCTGGGCGCGCGCCAGAAGTGGTTGAAGCCCACGTCATAGAGCGTGGCGCCCGATGCGAACGAGGCGATGTGGCCGCCCAGGTCGCCCGGCTTGCGGTTGGCGCGCACGACGGTGGCCATCGCGTTCCAACGGATGATGGAGCGGATGCGCCATTCCAGTTCCGCATTGCCGGGGCTCTTGGCTTCCAGCTGCGGCTCGATGGTGTTGACGTATTCGGTGGTGGGGGAGAACGGCAGGAACGCGCCCGAGCGACGGGTCAGTTCAACCATGCCTTCCAGCAACTGATGTGCGCGCTCGGGGCCCTCGACATCGATAACGGCCTTCAACGACTCGATCCACTCCTGGGTTTCCAGGGGATTCGTGTCGTTATCAAGCATCTCGTTCAACCAGTTCATTAGCGCTCCCAGTTACTGCACGCACGCGCGCGCTTGTCATTATTTTGAGCCGTAAAGTGTAGCGCACCCGGTACCTTGCCAAGCTGGCTACGCATGCGTATGGAGCAGCAAAAGCCAGTGTCTGCAAGACAGTTCGCGACAGTTCTCATGCGCCCACGAGGACAGCCGGAGACAGCTTCCGCACCCCTGCCAACATCCTTAATGGCACTAAACACGGGGCGAAATTGCCATCTGCCGGGGTCAGCCCGATGACAGCCGGGCCAGCGAACGGCCCCGCCATCCACCAGCAATGCCCACCTTGCTGGTCTGCACCGTCCCATGGGAGGCGCTGCCATTTGCGCCGGAAGAGTTTTCGATATATCGTTTTGCGCAAATTCGATATATCGAAAACCCTGATGACCAGCCCGGAACCCCGCCGCTCCCCCACCCCGCGCCCCTTGGGCCGTGGCGATCTGCGCCTGTTGCTGCTGTCCCTGATCGGCGAGCAGCCGCGCCACGGCTACGAGCTGATCCAGCAGATCAGCGAGATGTTCGTACGCATCTACACGCCCAGCGCCGGCTCGGTGTATCCGCTGCTGGCCGACTTCGAGAAGCAGCGCTGGGTAAGCGCCGAGGAAGAGGGTGGGCGCAAGCGTTACCACATCACCAGCCTGG
This sequence comes from Stenotrophomonas sp. STEN022, assembly GCF_056760155.1. Lineage (NCBI taxonomy): Bacteria > Pseudomonadati > Pseudomonadota > Gammaproteobacteria > Lysobacterales > Lysobacteraceae > Stenotrophomonas > Stenotrophomonas sp. STEN022. The sequence continues at coordinate 1,300 of NZ_JBRREG010000083.1, read as the reverse complement.
GCCAGGCCCAGCTCAAGCTGCGCGCCGAGGACGTGGAAACCGCACGCATGCGTGCCCGCCACAACTCGCGCGTCATCGCCAGGGAAAGCCTGCCGGCGCCGCTGCGCGATGCCATGCACCAGTTCACCCACTCGCTGATGCTGCGTAAAGGCGATTGGCAGGACGCCGATGTCGCGCGCATCGCCAGCTTGATTGCAGAGGCGACCGCGCTGGTACAGCAGCAGTCGCAGGAAAACTGATTCGCACCACCGTTATTCACAACGACCCAGCCAGAGCGATCCAGCCACGGTCTCCCGGCCTTGCCGACACTGACCCCAGGTACCCCCATGTCACAGCATGAAACCCAATTGATCCGCATGACCCCGCGTTTCCGCCAGCTGCAGGTAGTGCACACGGAACGCCTGACCCCGAACATGCAGCGCATTGTTGTAGGCGGCGATGCGCTGGAAGGTTTTGACAGCCGCTCACCGGATGACCACGTGAAGCTGTTCTTCGCCAATGCCGAAGGCGCGTTTGTATTGCCGGAACTCACCGAACAGGGCCCGCGCTATCCGGAAGGCAAGCAGCCGTCACCGGCACGCGATTACACACCGCGCTTCTACGATGCCGATGCTGGTGAGCTGGTGTTGGATTTCGTGCTGCATGGTGATGGCCCGGCTACGAGCTGGGCAGCCAACGCCAAGGTTGGCGACGCGTTGGTGGTTGCCGGCCCGCGTGGCTCGCATGTGGTGGCCGATGACTTCGACTGCTATGTGCTGATTGGTGATGAAACGGCGTTGCCGGCGATTGCGCGGCGCCTGGAGGAGCTGCCGGAAGGTGCTGTGGCCGAGGTGTTCATCGAGATCCCGGAAGAAGGTGACCGGCAGCCGCTGGAGAGCGCGGCGCAGGTGACTGTGTCGTGGTTCGAGCGCAATGGCTTTGATGCGGCCAGCAGCACCTTGCTGGAGGATGCGCTGGTGGATTTCGAGCAGCCTGATGGTGATACGCATTACTGGATTGCCACCGAGTCCAAGCGTGCGCGCATGATGCGCAAGTTTGTGGAAGGGCATTTGCAGGTACCGAAGGAGTGGATTCGCGCGACCGGGTATTGGAAGGCGGATCCGAACGAGGTGGAGTGATTGCTTTGCCCCTCCCCTTCTCCCTTCGGGAGAAGGGGCCCGGAGGGCGGATGAGGGTGCGGGCGCAGCTGTAGTGGGGGGGGGGGGCCGGGGGGGGGGGGGGCCCGGGGGGGCGCCCGGCGCCGCCGGGGGGGGGGCGGGGGCGGGCGGCGGGGGGGGGGGGGGGGGGGGCGCGGGGGGGG
>NZ_JBRREG010000082.1:0-23875 GCF_056760155.1 Stenotrophomonas sp. STEN022 | reverse complement strand
CCCATTCCGGGGGGTTGGTTTCGGGGCGGCGGGGGCGGGCCCCCCCCCCGCCCCCACTGTTCCTGAGGTGCGGGTGCATTGCCGGGAAAGCTGCTGCCGAGCATGGCTCGGCACTACGCTCTGCTCCCTCCCTTTCGCGCAGCGAAGAGGAGGGGTAGGCTTTTCGCAGGACAAAGAAAAACCCCGCTTGCGCGGGGTTTTTTATCACGACAAGATTGGAATCAGTCGCCCAAGGTCAGCAGCGAGGCGTTGCCGCCTGCAGCAGTGGTGTTAACCGTCACCGTCTTCTCGGTGGCGAAGCGCAGCAGGTAGTGCGGGCCGCCGGCCTTGGGGCCGGTGCCGGACAGGCCCTGGCCGCCGAACGGCTGCACGCCGACCACGGCGCCGATCTGGTTGCGGTTGACGTAGACGTTGCCGACGTTGACGCGCGAAGCGATGCGATCAACGGTTTCGTCGATGCGCGAATGCACGCCCAGGGTCAGGCCGTAGCCGGTGGCGTTGATCTGGTCGATCACCGCATCCAGCTGATCGGCCTTCCAGCGGATCACGTGCAGCACCGGCCCGAAGATTTCCTTGTGCAGCTGGTTCAGGTCCTTCAGCTCATACGCACGCGGGGCGAAGAAGGTGCCGTGTGCGGCGGCTTCGGACAGCGGTGCGGCGGCGATCAGGCGTGCTTCGGCGTCCATGCGCACGGCGTGGTCCTTGAGGATCTGCAGGGCGTCGGCATCGATGACCGGGCCGACGTCGGTGGACAGTTCACCCGGGTCGGCAACCTTCAGTTCGGCCATCGCGCCGGACAGCATGCCCATCACCTTGTCGGCGATGTCGTCCTGTACGAACAGCACGCGCGCTGCCGAGCAACGCTGGCCGGCGGAGGTGAAGGCCGAACCGATGGCGTCCTTGACCAGCTGTTCCGGCAGCGCCGAGGAGTCAGCGATGAAGGCGTTCTGGCCACCGGTCTCGGCGATCAGCACGCCGATGGCGGCATCGCGTGCAGCCATCGCGCGGTTGATGGCGCGGGCGGTCTCGGTGGAGCCGGTGAAGGCCACGCCGGCCACGCGCGGGTCGGCGGTGAGCGCGGCGCCGACGGTGGCACCGTCGCCCGGCAGGAACTGCAGCACGCCTTCCGGCACGCCTGCATCGAGCAGCAGCTTCACGGCGTAGTAGCCGATCAGGTTGGTCTGCTCGGCCGGTTTGGCGATGACGCTGTTGCCGGCGGCCAGGGCGGCGGCCACCTGGCCGAGGAAGATCGCCAGCGGGAAGTTCCACGGGCTGATGCAGACGAAGACGCCACGGCCGTGCAGCTGCAGCTCGTTGCTTTCGCCGGTCGGGCTCGGCAGTTTCTCGGCGGTGCCGAACTGCTCGCGTGCCTGCTTGGCGTAGTAGCGCAGGAAGTCCACCGCTTCGCGCACTTCGGCGACGCCGTCGGGCAGGCTCTTGCCGGCTTCCTTCACGCACAGCGCCATGAACTCGGCGATGCGCAATTCAAGTTGATCGGCGGCGTGCTCGAGGATGGCGGCGCGGCTGGCGGCCGGGGCGCGGTTCCAGGCCGGCTGTGCGGCAACGGCATTGGCCAGCGCCTTCTGCACGGTGGCGGCATCGGCAGCCTGCCAGTGACCGACGATCTGGCGATTGTCGGCCGGGTTGACCACCGGCTGCGACGGCGTGCCCGGGGCCACGCCCTGCACCAGCGGGGTCGCCTGCCAAGGCTTGATGGCGGCGTTGAGCTGCTCGGCCAGGGCGCGCAGTTCGTTGTCGTTGGCGAGGTTGATGCCCATGGAGTTGGTCCTGTCGTGGTTCTGGCTGCGCAGCAAATCAACCGGCAGCGGGATCTTGGGGTGCGGAATGGAGGCGAACGAAGACACGGCTTCGACCGGATCGCGGATCAGGTCGTCGATGGACACGTCTTCATCGGTGATGCGGTTGACGAAGCTGGAATTGGCGCCGTTTTCCAGCAGGCGACGCACCAGGTAGGGCAGCAGGTCTTCGTGCGAGCCGACCGGCGCGTACACGCGGCAGGGCACGTTCAAACGGTCAGCCGGAATCACCTCGGCATACAGGTCATCGCCCATGCCGTGCAGCTTCTGGTGCTCGTACACGCCGCCCTTGGCGATCTGCTTGATCGTTGCGATGGTGGCCGCGTTGTGGGTGGCGAACATCGGGTAGATCGCATCGGCATGGCCGAACAGACGCTTGGCGCAGGCGATATAGGACACATCGGTGTTCTGCTTGCGGGTGAACACCGGGTAGCCGGGCAGGCCTTCGATCTGCGCACGCTTGATTTCCGCGTCCCAGTACGCGCCCTTGACCAGACGCACCTGCAGCTTGTGGCCGATGCGGCGGGCCAGGTCGGCGAGGTAATCGATCGTGTACGGCGTGCGCTTCTGGTAGGACTGCACGACGATGCCGAAGCCCGCCCAGCCCTTCAGCGACGGATCGCTGACCACGCGCTCGATGATGTCCAGCGACAGTTCCAGGCGGTCGCTTTCCTCGGCGTCGACGGTGCAGCCGATGCCATAGGACTTGGCCAGCTGCGCCAGTTCCAGCACGCCCGGCACCAGATCCTTCAATACGCGCTCGCGTTTGGCGTGTTCGTAGCGCGGGTACAGCGCCGACAGCTTGATCGAGATGCCGTGCGACTTGGTCACGTCGCCATCGGCCTTGCCGCCACGGGCGATGTTGTCGCCGCCGATCGCATGGATGGCGCGGCGATAGTCTTCCAGGTAGCGCAGCGCGTCCTTCATGGTCAGCGCGCCTTCGCCGAGCATGTCGAAGGAGTAGCGGTAGTTGCTGTTGTCGCCCTTGTGCGAACGCGACAGCGCTTCGTCGATGGTGCGGCCCATGACGAACTGGTGGCCCATGATCTTCATTGCCTGACGCACCGCCAGACGGATCACCGGCTCGCCAACGCGGCCGATCAGACGCTTGAAGGCGCCATGCACGTCGCGTTTGGTGGCATCGGCCAGATCAACCAGATGACCGGTCAGCATCAGGCCCCAGGTGGAGGCATTGACCAGCACCGAGTCGGACTGCCCCATGTGGCGCTTCCAGTCGGCTTCGCCCAGCTTGTCGCGGATCAGCTTGTCGGCGGTTTCCTGGTCCGGAATGCGCAGCAGGGCTTCGGCCACGCACATCAGCAGCACGCCTTCTTCGCTGCCGAGGTCGTACTGGCGCATGAAGGCTTCGATTGCGCCCTGGTTCTTGGAGCGGGCGCGCACGCGGCGTACCAGGTCGGCGGCGGTGGCCTGTACCTGTGCCTGTTCGGCGGCCGGCAGGCGCGCCTGTTCCAGCAGTTCGCGCACGTGGCTGGCTTCGTCCTTGAGCCATGCATCGGTGATGGCCTGGCGCAGCGCGGATGGCGCCGGCGGCAGCTCGGGCGTCAGCAGCGGCGGGGCCGCTGACGTAGGGGAGGCGACATCAGGAGAAGGTGTTGCGTTCATGCGCTCGGCCACAGTTGGATTCGGCCATTTTAATCTTCGGTGGCGGATTTCCTAGTCCCCTGCGGGCGTCTGTTTGCGGCCGGAAAGCACTGGCGTGTGGGCGCTTTCGCAATACTTAACGAGTCAAATTAAATTGTGCTGATTCCGGCATCTAAATCGACGTCCTTGGACGATATGGGCACAGTTTTGATGTGCACTGCAGCATTGATGACGATGATGAATGGAAGCTTGCCGGGCGTGTGCGGGCAGGGCTACCATCGAACTCGATTTCCGCGGTATGGACGCGGCTGCGATGATCCAGGTGCTTCGGCAAGATTCCGATGGCTCAGGGACGCAGTTGTTACTGCACCCCCCACGGGCACTCAGTGCTCGGCAGTTCGTCCAGTTGTTTGCGGCGTTGGCAGGATTGATGGTGTTCGCGGCCGGCCTGGCTTGGCTGTCCGGCAACCGCCTGGCCCCTGTCTTCGCGTTGTTGCATGGCTTCCTGGTGGCCGCTGCCCTGCGCGCGTGTTGGCGCAGCAGCAACCGAAGGGAAGAGATCCGGGTAGGACCGGACTGCGTGGAAGTGATTCCCGCGGCCGGAGTTTCGCCGGTATTCCGCGCGCACCCGTATTGGGTGCGGGTGGTGACCGGGAAGGAACGGGTCCTGCTGGTTTCCAGCGGCAAGTGGGTGGAAGTGGGGAGTTTCCTCGCGCCCGTGGAACGTCGGGAACTTGCGGTGACACTTGAAGGCTTGCTCGCAGCCAGCAACGGCAGCAACCGATGACGTCAAGGGTCTAGGCAATGAAGCAAAGCAGCGTGTGGGGCGCGAAGTTGAAACACGGTTTGGCAGCGGCAGCGATGATGCTGTCGGCGCAGGCAGCATGGGCGCAGACCGCCGATCCCAAGGAATGGCAGCTCAATATGGGCAAGGGCGTCACCCATACCTCGCGTATGGCGTGGGACGCGCACATGGTGGCGTTGTGGGTGTGTACCGTCATCGGCGTGCTGGTGTTCGGCGCCATGGCCTACGCGATGTTCAAGTTCCGCAGGTCCAAGGGAGCGGTGGCCAAGCAGTTCAGCCACAACACCAAGGCGGAAATCATCTGGACCGTCATCCCCATCATCATCCTGGTGGTGATGGCCTGGCCGGCGACGGCCAAGCTGATCGCCATGTACGACACCCGCGATTCCGAGATGACGGTGAAGATCACCGGCTATCAGTGGATGTGGAAGTACGAATACCTGGGTGAAAACGTGGCCTTCACCAGCCGCCTGGACCGCAAGTCCGACGAAGTGCGGCAGAGTGGCAGCGTGCCGACCATGGCCAGCGACCCGCATTACCTGCTCGACGTGGACAACCCGCTGGTACTGCCGGTGGGCACCAAGGTCCGTTTCGTCATCACCTCCGACGACGTGATCCATGCGTGGTGGGTGCCGGCGCTGGGTTGGAAGCAGGACGCCGTGCCGGGCTTCATCAACGAGCGCTGGACCAACATCGAAACCGAGGGCGTGTACCGCGGGCAATGCGCGGAGCTGTGCGGCAAGGACCATGGCTTCATGCCGATCGTGGTCAAGGCCGTGTCCAAGGACGAGTTCAAGTCCTGGCTGGCCTCACGCAAGCCGGCACCGGCTGCACCTGTTGAAGCGGCGCCTGCACCTGCTGCCGAACCGGCACCTGCAGCGGCTCCCGAAGCAAGCCCGGCTGTCGCTACACCCGCCGCGCCTGCGGCGGCCGGTGCCTGATACCACTGCGTGCCGGTGCTGCCGGCGCGATGCCTGAAAACGCATAACGAGGTGTAGTTGCAATGGCGAATACCGCAGTGGACCACTCCGATCACCACGGGCACCAACAGGGCTTCTTCGAGCGCTGGCTCTTCTCCACCAATCACAAAGACATCGGCACGCTCTACCTGCTTTTCAGCTTCACCATGTTCATCGTCGGTGCGGCGATGAGTGTGATGATCCGACTGGAGCTGGCGCAACCCGGCCTGCAGTTCATCAAGCCCGAGTCCTTCAACCAGATGACCACCGTGCATGCACTGGTGATGATCTTCGGTGGGGTGATGCCAGCCTTCGTCGGCCTCGCCAACTGGATGATCCCACTGCAGATCGGCGCGCCGGACATGGCGTTGCCGCGCATGAACAACTGGTCGTTCTGGCTGCTGCCGGTGGCCTTCGGCATGCTGCTGGTGACCTTCTTCCTGCCCGGTGGTGCACCGGCCGGTGGTTGGACGCTGTATCCGCCGCTGTCGCTGCAGGGTGGCTACAACGTCGCCTTCAGTGTGTTCGCCATCCACGTGGCCGGTGTCAGCTCGATCATGGGCGCGATCAACATCATCGCCACCGTGCTCAACATGCGCGCACCGGGTATCGACCTGTTGAAAATGCCGATCTTCTGCTGGACCTGGCTGATCACCGCCTTCCTGCTGATCGCGGTGATGCCGGTGCTGGCTGGTGCGGTGACCATGCTGCTGACCGACAAGTTCTTCGGCACCAGCTTCTTCAATGCCGCCGGTGGCGGTGATCCGGTGATGTACCAGCACATCTTCTGGTTCTTCGGTCACCCCGAGGTCTACATCATGATCCTGCCGGCGTTCGGCGTGGTCAGCGAGATCCTGCCGACCTTCAGCCGCAAGCCGCTGTTCGGCTACCAGGCAATGGTCTACGCCACCGCCGCCATCGCCTTCCTGTCGTTCATCGTGTGGGCACACCACATGTTCACGGTGGGCATGCCGCTGGGTGGCGAGATCTACTTCATGTTCGCCACGATGCTGATCTCCATCCCGACCGGGGTGAAGGTGTTCAACTGGGTCAGCACGATGTGGGAGGGCTCGCTGACGTTTGAAACGCCGATGCTGTTCTCCATCTCGTTCGTGATCCTGTTCACCATCGGTGGCTTCTCCGGCCTGATGCTGGCGATCGTGCCGGCCGACTACCAGTACCACGACACCTACTTCGTGGTGGCGCACTTCCACTACGTGCTGGTGACCGGCGCGGTATTGGCGCTGATCGCCGCGGTGTATTACTGGTGGCCGAAGTGGACCGGCCGCATGTACAACGAGTTCTGGGGCAAGTTCCATTTCTGGTGGACGATGGTGTTCGTCAACCTGCTGTTCTTCCCGCAGCACTTCCTCGGCCTGGCCGGCATGCCGCGGCGTATTCCAGACTACAACCCGGTGTTCGCCGACTGGAACCTGATCAGCTCGATCGGCGCGTTCGGCATGTTCGCCACGCCGTTCATGATGGCGGCGATCCTGCTGGCCTCGCTACGCAACGGCAAGCGCGCCGAAGCACGTGCCTGGGAAAGTGCTCGTGGACTGGAGTGGACCATTCCGTCACCGGCGCCCGCACATACCTTCACCGTGCCGCCAGTGATCAAGCCGGGCGATCTGGCGCATGACGATGTGACGCACTGAAGAGGCTGGCAATGAGCAGCAACGAACATTTCCAGGCTGAAGAGTTGGCCCTGCGCAGGCGCCGTTCGCGGCGCACCGCGTTGATCGTTGGCCTGATCGCGGTAGCGGTCTATGTCGGCTTCATCTTGTCCGGGGTGTTGGCGAGTTGACCACGCCGGCGCCCGCACCCAAGCCGAACGCCGGCCTTGGCCGGCTGATCGGCGTGGCGTTCGCGGTATTCGTGCTGACCTTCTCGCTGGTGCCGCTGTACCGCATCGCCTGCGAAAAAGTGTTCGGCGTACGCCTGGAGCGCGGCGCGACCACGCACGAAACCAACGCGCATGCGGCCAATGGCAAGCGCACCGTGCGGGTGGAGTTCGACGGCGGCGTCAATTCCAAACTGCCGTGGGCCTTCCATCCGGAAAAACTGACGATGGACGTGGTGCCGGGCGAGTTGAACGAAGCCCTGTATTACGCCCGCAACGACAGCGACCGCGCGCTGGTTGGCAGTGCGGTGCCGTCGGTGGCACCGGCGCGTGCCTCGGGCTACTTCAACAAGACCGAATGCTTCTGCTTCACCGCGCAGACCCTGCAGGCCGGTGAGAAGCGCGACATGCCGGTACGTTTCATCGTCGACCCGGACCTGCCGGCCGACGTCAACACGATCACCCTGTCCTACACCTTCTACAAGAATGATGCGCTGACCGAACGGCTGGCCCCGGCAAACGCCGCGGCCGCCGCACACGCAGCTCCCTGATCACGGACCCGGAAGCAACGCCATGGCCCATAACACGCCTGATCCCAACGTCTACTTCGTGCCAAGCAGCAGCAAATGGCCGTTTGTAGGATCGATCGCGATGCTGGTGATGATGGTCGGGGTAGCCAGTTGGCTCAACGACGCCAGCTGGGGCCGCTGGACCTTCTTCACCGGCGTGGCGATGCTGGTGTTCACCCTGTTCCTGTGGTTCGGTGATGTCATCCGCGAATCGGTGGGTGGCAACTACAACCGCCAGGTCGACGGCTCGTTCCGGATGGGGATGATCTGGTTCATCTTCTCCGAGGTGATGTTCTTCGCCGCTTTCTTCGGCGCGCTGTTCTACACCCGCAACATGGGTCTGCCGTGGCTCGGTGGTGAAGGCCATGGCGTGCTCACCAACGAATACCTGTGGGATGGCTATTCCGCTGCGTGGCCGACCAACGGCCCGGCCGATATCGGTGGCGCCTTCCAGACCATTCCGGCCTGGGGCCTGCCGCTGCTCAATACGCTGATCCTGTTGACCTCGGGCGTGACCCTGACCATCGCCCACCACGCACTGAAGGCGGGCAACCGCAAGCAGCTGCTGATCTGGCTGGGGGCGACAGTGCTGCTGGGCTGCGTGTTCCTGTTCTTCCAGGCCGAGGAATACATCCACGCCTACAAGGAATTGAACCTGACCCTGGGCTCGGGCATCTACGGTTCCACCTTCTTCATGCTGACCGGCTTCCACGGCGCGCACGTGCTGCTGGGCACGATCATGTTGACGGTGATGTGGTTCCGCGCCGCCAAGGGGCACTTCACCCGTGACAACCACTTCGGATTCGAAGCAGCTGCGTGGTACTGGCACTTCGTCGACGTGGTGTGGCTGATGCTGTTCCTGTTCGTGTATGTGCTTTGAAGGCGGGGATTGGTGATTCGGGATTGGGGATTGGCAGGTCGCAGCGATCTGGAAGATCGCGCGGCGCTGCCTCGCGAATCCCGAAACCCGTGATCCCCAATCCCGGCTCCATCAACCGCCAACACCATGCGGCTTGATCCAACCCGTATAAATGCCCAAGGCAACCAGAAGAATCAGCACCACTGACAGCGCGATACGCCGCGTCAACGCATTGACCGTCCGTTTGGTCTGGCCGCGATCGATCATCAGGTAATAGAGGCCGGCTCCAAGATTCCAGACGATGACGATCAAGAACGCGATCACCAACAGGGTCTTCAACGAATCATTCATGCGTGGCTCGTTCGGTGGGAAGGCAGTGCTATATCACCTGCTTGGCGGCAGCTTGTCATGACGCGACAGCACACGGTGATTCTGGGTTGGCTGGTGGCCGTGCTGGTAGCGGTCGTGTTCTGCGCCTTGGGCGGCTGGCAGCTGCAGCGAAAGCATGAGAAAGAAGCCCTGCTTGCGCAATTGCCGCCCAGCCGCGACGCCGCGCTCAGCCTTGCCCAGGCTGCAGCCGCGCCGGACTCCCTGCATTGGGTGCGCGACCAGCTGCAGTTCCTGCCCGGCAGCGTGTTGCTGGACAACCAGCTGCGGGAAGGTCGCGCTGGCATCAAGGTCTACCAGGCTGCGCGTGCTGCTGAAGGAACCGTCGTGCTGGTCGATCTGGGCTGGCTGCCGCTGCCTGCTGACCGCAGCATGCCGACGATCCGCGCAGAGCAGGGCACCCAGGCGCTGCAGGGGTTGTGGGCGCCTGCGCCTGCCACCGGTATCGCCTTGGGCCCGGCAATGACGGCAGCCACGCAGCCGCAGACCTGGCTGGCGACGCGGATCGATCTGCCCGCCATTGCCGCGCAGCTCGGGCTGGGCGGCGCGGTGCTGGCACCGAAGGTGCTGCGATTGGATCCGGCGTTGCCGCTGGGCTATGTGCGTGACCTGGACCTGCTGCCCAATACCTTGCCGCCTTCGCGGCACCTTGGTTATGCGGTGCAATGGTTCGCGATGGCTTTGGCGGTGTTGTTGATTGCGCTGGTGTTGCAGTTCAAAAAGCGAAGGAAGTTGGGAGTTGGGAATGCGGGTTAGGTTGGAGCTGGTTGGAAGCCAAAGCCAAAGCACCCCTCTCCAACCCTCCCCTTGGCTGCGCCAAAGGGAGGGGGCAGAGCGCTGCGCCGTCGCTTTGATCCTTGCTCCTGCCTTCGCCATTGAATTTCCCCCTCCCTTTCACCGAAGGTGAAGGGGAGGGCCGGGGAGGGGGGCTTCAAGCCTTTGTTCTTGCCCCTGCCTCTGTTTCTGTGAATCCCGAATCCCGACTCTCCATTCCCGGCCTTGACCATGAACGCACTCACCCCCGACCAGCTCGCCACCCGCAATCGCGGCCGCCGGGTATTGCTGCTGATCTTCGCCATGTTCTTCGGTTCGATGGCGCTGGCTGGCATCCTGCGTTTCTCCGGTTGGACGCCTCAGATCAACCGCCATCACGGCGAACTGCTGCAACCGGCGCTGGACCTGCGCAGCGAGCAGTTGCACCTGGCCAACGGCCAGGCCTATGACTGGAACCCCGGCGAGCGCCACTGGCGCATCCTGCTGGCACCGCCGGCTGACTGTGCACCGGCCTGCGTCACTTTGTCGCAGCAATTGGACAAGGTGTGGCAGTTGTTCGGGCATAACGCGGATAATGTCGAGATATTGTGGCTGGGTACGCCGCCTGCGCAGGTGGCTGCGACGCCGGCACTGAAGGTGCTGCAGCCCCAGCCTGCGTTCCGGGGCAAGCTGCCGGGGGTTGATGACCCGGCCGGCACCCCGGTGTATGTGATTGATCCCAATGGCTTTGTGGTATTCCGCTATGCGCCGGGTTTTGAACCGGGTGGACTGCGGGCTGATCTATCCAAGCTGTTGAAACTGATGTGAGTTCCGTTCGATGAATGCCTCCGCGCGTCCGGCGCTGTACCGCAATTTCCACCGACTGGCGTGGTTCGCACTGATCATGACGGCGAGCACGATCATGTTTGGCTCCTTCGTGCGCCTGTCCGATGCCGGCCTGAGCTGCCCGGATTGGCCTACCTGCTATGGCCGCGCCACCTGGCCGCAGACGCAGATGGAAGCGGCCCAGCACGTGGCCAGCGAGATCCGTCCGCTGGAAACCCATAAGGCCTGGCGCGAGCAGGTCCACCGTTTCCTGGCCGGCCTGCTCGGCGTTGAAGTGCTGACCCTGGCGTTGCTGGCGGCACGCCGACGCAAGCGCGGCATCGCCCAGATCGTCACCGCCTCGGCGCTGGTAGCGCTGGCGATACCTTTATATATGCGCGGCGAACACGTGGCCTCCAGCGTGCTCGCCATTGGCGGTGAAGCGATCCTGCTGTTGGCGGCGCTGCGCTGGTCCAACATCGATCTGGCGCGCGCTGCCGTGCTCACCTTGGCGGTTGTCGTGTTCCAGGCCCTGCTCGGCATGTGGACGGTGACCTGGCTGCTCAAGCCCATCGTGGTGATGGGCCATCTGCTTGGCGGCATGTTGATGTTCAGCATGCTGGCGTGGATGGCGTGGAAGGCTACCAATCTGCCTATCACCCTGGCCGAAGAGCCGCGCCTGCGCTGGTGGCTGCGTGGTGCGGTGACACTGGTGGTGCTGCAGATCGCGCTTGGCGGCTGGGTCAGTGCCAACTACGCGGCGCTGGCCTGCGGGGGCGGCAGCGTGTCGCTGGACAACTTCCCGCGCTGTGTCAGCCAGTGGTGGCCGCAGCAGAACTACACGGAAGGCTTCACCCTGTGGCGCGGCATCGGCGTGGATTACGAAGGTGGCGTGCTGGATGGCGCCTCGCGTATTGCCATCCAGATGGCGCACCGGATGTTCGCGGTACTGGTGGCGCTGTACCTGCTGGTGCTGTCGGTGCGCATGTTCCGCCTGCCGGGCATGCGTGGTTGGGCAAGTACGCTGATCGCGTTGGTGTTGTTGCAGGTCACGCTGGGCGTGCTCAACGTCAAGCTGGCATTGCCGCTGGCCGTGGCGGTGATGCACAGCGGCGGTGCGGTTGCCTTGTTGTTTGTATTGGTCACGCTGCTGGCGCGGCTGCGCGCCCCGGAGTGAATGATGCGTACAACATGGCGTGATTATTGGGACCTGACCAAGCCGAAGGTGGTGGCACTGATTGTGTTCACCGCCCTGGTCGGCATGTGCCTGGCCATTCCGGGCCTGCCCACCACCGCGCAGGTGGTGACCGGCCTGCTCGGCTTCCTTGGCATCTGGCTGTCGGCCTCGGCCGCAGCGGCGATCAACCAGCTGCTGGATGCGCGCATCGATGCGCAGATGGCGCGTACCTCGTGGCGGCCCCTGGTGGTCGGCAAGGTCTCGCCGCGACAGGTGCTGGTGTTTGCAGGCGCGCTGACCGCGCTGTCGATGACCATCCTGGTGCTGTGGGTGAACGTGATCACCGCAGTGCTGACGTTTGCGTCGCTGATCGGCTATGCGGTGATCTATACCGTCTACCTGAAGCGTGCGACCTCGCAGAACATCGTCATCGGTGGCCTGGCTGGCGCGACGCCACCGCTGCTGGGCTGGGCGGCGATCACCGGCATGCAGGGCAGCTCGGACTGGGCCTACGCCTCCTTGCTGGTGCTGATCATCTTCATCTGGACCCCGCCGCACTTCTGGGCGCTGGCAATCTTCCGCCGCGTCGATTACGCCAAGGCCGAGATCCCGATGCTGCCGGTGACCCACGGCGTGCCGCATACCCGCAAGCAGATCCTGGCGTATTCGGTGGTGCTGGCGGTGGTAACGCTGCTGCCGGTGGCGATCGACATGAGCGGCATGTTCTACCTGGGCGGGGCAACGGTGTTGAACATCGTGTTCCTCTGGTACGCATGGAAGATGCAGAACCCGCCGGACGAGATGTTCAACATGAAGATGTTCGGCTATTCCATCGTGTATCTGATGGCGTTGTTCGCCTTCCTGCTGGTCGACCATTGGATGCTGCCCTGGTTGTGATCGAGCAATGAAAAGGCCGGCGAATGCCGGCCTTTTCATTCAAACAACAGCAGTAACTGCGATTGTGGGAGCGGCGTAAGCCGCGAAGCTGAGAATGCGCCCGACACCCACGAATTCCGCAATCAAACATTCTGTGGTTGCAGATCCTGCCGCAACCGGAAGTACCATCAGCTTCGCGGTTTACACCGCTCCCACAACAATCAAGAGCCTGCAGTGCTGGCGTTCTGCTTTGCATACCGCTGCGCCACCACCGAACACACAATCAGCTGGATCTGGTGGTAGATCATGATCGGCAGCACGATCGCGCCGAGGCTGCCGCCGGCAAACAACACCTTGGCGATCGGTACGCCGGTGGCCAGGCTTTTCTTCGAGCCGCAGAACATGATGGTGATCTGGTCGGCGCGGTTGAAGCCCAATCGCCGTGCCAGCCAGGTGATGCCGGGCATGGCGATCGCCAGCAACACCACCGCAACCAAGGCAGCAGCCAACAAGGACAGCGGCGGGGTCTTGCTCCACAGGCCTTCGCTGACCGATTCGCCGAAGGCGGCGTAGACCACCAGCAACACCGTGCCCTGGTCGGTGTAGCGCAGCAGCGGGCGCTTCCGCTCGATCCAGCGGCCTATCCATGGCCGCAACAGATGGCCGAGCACGAACGGCACCAGCAGCTGCAGCATGATCGCGCCGACCGCATGCAGTGGATTGGCCATGCCGCCCTGCGAGCCTGCCAACACGGTCATCAGCAGCGGGGTCAGGAACACGCCGAGGATGCTGGACAGCGAAGCCGCGCACACCGCTGCCGGCACGTTGCCGCCGGCAATCGAGGTGAAGGCAATCGAGGACTGCACGGTCGAGGGCAGGGCGCACAGGAACAGCACGCCGATGTAGAGCTCCGGTGTCAGCGCCCAGCCGGCCAGTGGTTTCATCGCCAATCCCAATAGCGGAAACAGCACGAAGGTGCAGGCCAGGATGGTGATATGCAGGCGCCAGTGCAGCAGGCCGGCGACGATGGATTCGCGTGGCAGGCGCGCGCCATGCAGGAAGAACAGCGCGGCGATGGCGACATCGGTGAAGTGGTCGAAGCCCTTGGCGGCGGCGCCAGTGAGCGGCAGCACGCTGGCCAGGGCAACGGTGGCGAGCAGGGCGAGGGTGAAGTTGTCCGGTCGCAGTCGCGACCACCAGCGGGTCATGTCGGCAATGCCTCCTGATCAGGGTGTGGGTGTGTCCAGCGCAGCGCGTGCAGCGGGCTCGAGTGAAGTCATGCCAGCGTCACGGCCGAACTTGAGGGCATCGTCCACTGAAGCGCCATTGATGTGTGCCTCGATCAACGACAGCAATGCACCAGCGCGGTTGGAGGAGGCGCAATGCAGCAGGGTCTTGCCATTGTCCTGCTTGAGCAGGCGGTCCAGCGTGCGCGCGTTGGCTACGGTGATGTCGCCGGCACCGGCAATGGGCAGGCGCACGTAGCGCAGGCCGAGTTGTTCGGACAGGGCTGCCTCGTCATAGCCGCGGTCTTCGTCTGGCTTGCGCAGATCGATGACGGTGGTGACGCCATTGGCGGCGGCATCGCGCAGCTGTTGTTCGCTCGGCTGGCCAGCGGTGATCAGGTCAGGGCGCGGCTGGCGCAACGTCGCATCGCCAGCGAAGGCGTTGGCGGCGAGCAGCAGTGAAAGGAGCAGAGACAGGCGGTAGGTGTACATGTAGTGCTCCCTTGCAGGTGTCAGAGGCGCAGGTTGGCGCGGGCCTTGAGCAGCTCGCGCAGTTCGTATTTGTCGGTGTCGTCCAAGCCTTGCTGGCGCTGCTTGGCCTGCAGTTCGTCCAGGCGCTGGGTCAGCAGTTGCTTCTCCAGCTGCAGTACGGCGTCCTGCAGTTCCTGCGCCCACATCGCTTCATCGCCGGGCAGTGCCTGCGCGGCCAGTTTGTGCAATGCGGCCTGTTCTTCGCGCTCGTTGAAGTGTTCGAGCAGGGCGCCAGTACTGATGTCCGGGCGCTGCTGCACCAGATTCAACAACTCGACCAGCAGCTCGATGCCGGGCAGGCGCAGGCCGCCGATGGCGTGGTGGCCTTCCAGGCTCATCGCCAGCGAAGGCTGCTGCAACAGGATGGCAATGGCGGCGCGGACCAGGCTGCGCTTCTGCGCTGGGACCGCGTTGTTGCGCATCGGTGGCCGCGCTGCAGGTGCGACGGCTGTTGCAGTGCTGCCGATGCCGGTCAGGCGCGCCAGCTCCTGCTTCATCAGATCGCCGAAGGCACCATCGGGAATCTGCGCCAGCATCGGCTTCGCTCGTTCGGCCAGGCGTGCCTTGCCGTCCAGTGTGCCGAGGTTGATCTCGCGGCTCAGCTCGTCGAAGAAGAACTGCGACAGCGGCGTGCCCTGCTTGAGCCGTGCATCGAAGGCGTCGGCACCTTCCTTGCGCACGATGGTGTCCGGGTCCTCGCCATCGGGCAGGAACAGGAAGAAGGCCTGGCGGCCGTCCTTCATGCGTGGCAGCACCGACTCCAGTGCGCGCCAGCCGGCACGGCGACCAGCTGCATCACCGTCGAAGCAGAAGTACACATCCGGCGCATTACGGAACAGCAGCTCGGCATGGTCGGGCGTGGTCGCCGTGCCCAGCGTCGCCACCGCCTGGGTGACGCCGAACTGGAACAGGCTGACTACGTCCATATAGCCTTCAACCACGATCAGGCGTTCGATCTTCTGGTTGGCCTGGCGCACCTGCCACAGGCCGTACAGTTCGCGGCCCTTGTGGAACAGCGCGGTTTCCGGCGAGTTGAGGTACTTGGGGCCGTCGTCCTTTTCCATGACGCGGCCGCCGAAGGCGATGACGCGGCCACGGCGGTCGAAGATCGGGAACATCACCCGGTCGCGGAACTTGTCGTAGACGTGGCCGCGGTCGTTCTTGGAGAACAGGCCGACGCGCTCGAGCAGCTTCATGCGCCGCTCGTCCTTGCCCAGCGCGTCCTTCAGCGCGCTATAGCCATCCGGCGCATAGCCGATGGAGAAGCGCGCGCGGGTGTCGGCATCCACGCCACGGCCATCGAGGTAGGCGCGGGCCTTGTCGTTGCCTTCCAACTGCTTCTGGAAGAAACGGGTGGCGGCATCCAGCGCGGAGTACTGGTCGCGGCTGTCGTCCTGCTGCTGCGGCGTGCGTGCGTTGGTCTCGCGTGGGATTTCCATGCCCACGCGCTTGGCCAGTTCATCCACCGCATCGAGGAACTCGAGGCGGTCGTAATTCATCAGGAAGCTGATCGCTGTGCCGTGCGCGCCACAGCCGAAGCAGTGATAGAACTGCTTGGTCGGCGAGACCGTGAACGAGGCCGAGCGCTCGTCATGGAACGGGCAGCGCGAGGCGTATTCCTTGCCCTGGCGCTTGAGCGGCACACGTGAGCCCACCACTTCGACGATGTCGGTGCGGGCCAGCAGGTCGTCAATGAACGCGTCGGGAAGTCGGGCCATGCGGCAAATGAACAGCGCCGCCGGTTGGCGGGGCGCGATGAAAGGGGGGGAAGGGGAGTGTACTAGGCTGGGCCAGCGCTGGCTGGCTGTTGGGCTTGATGGTTTTCAGTCAGAGGCCCAAAAGCTACCCCTCCCCAACCCTCCCCTTCGCTGCGCGAAAGGGAGGAGGCAGAGCTCGCCCCCTCCCTTTCGCGTAGCGAAGGGGAGGGTTGGGGAGGGGCAGCTTCTGCTCCTACTCTTGCCGTCAGTCCAAGGCCCCAGCATCAACTTCCGCAGCCGCCACCTTGCGCCGCGCATACGCCCGCTCATCGATCACCGCGGTGATCAGTGCGCCAGCAAAGAACACCACGCTGGCGTAGTAGATCCACACCAGCATGATCACCAGCGTGCCCATCGAGCCGTAGGCGCTGCCCGGCGCCGCGTTGGCGATGTATAGCCCGATCGCATAGCGGCCGAGGGTGAACAGCGCGGCGGTGATGGCGCCGCCGAGGAAGGCCTGGCGCCAGGCCACCGGCCGGTCGGGCAGGTAGTGGTAGAGGAAGGCGAAGCCCAGTGCATACAGTGCCAGCGTGGTCGTGTAGCCCACCGCCGGCAGCGCCGAGGGCAGGTGCGAGAAGATCACCTGCAGGGCGGTGGTGGCGACCATCGATACGATCAGCAGGAAGCCCAGCGCCAGCACCACGCCGGCCGAGAACACCCGCTTCTTCAGCCAGCCAAAGATGCCTTCGAAGCGCTTGGAGTCGGTACGGAAGATCAGGTTCAAGGCAGCCTGCAGCTGGGCGAACACCACCGTGGCACCGATGAACAGCAGGATCAGGCTCCAGATGCCGGCGAGCGAGCCCAAGTCGGGTTGCGCGCTGGCATTGGTGATCACTGTACGCGCCACCTCGGCCACGCTGGGACCGGCCAATGAGCCAATCTGCTCGATGAGTGTCTGTTGTGCAGGCGGGTACAGTGAGGCAGTCAGCCACAGCAGCAGGACCAGCAGCGGCGCCAGCGACAGCAAGGTGTAGAAGGCCAGCGAGGCTGCCTGGGTCATCACGTCGGCTTCGACGAAGCGGCGGGCCAGGGCAGCGGGCAAGCTTTGCTGGAGCAGTTCCAGCCGGGATTTGAAGGTATGCAGGGTGGGGCGGGTTGCAGGCATCAGGTAGTTAGCGTGAAGTCAGGGTTCTGTTCTAGCAAAGCCGGGCTTCGCGGCGGGTGAATGGGGCGGTCCTCGGCGGCCAAATCGGCCCACACCTGTAGTGCCGAGCCATGCTCGGCAGGGGCTTTCCCGAAAATGCACAACAGATGTGGGAGCGGCGTAAGCCGCGAAGCCACCGATCCGTCAGATTGCCGGCCAGTAGGTGATTTCATTGCACCGGGCTTCGCGGCTTATGCCGCTCCCACAAAAAAGCGTGCGGCAGAAACAACAAAGCCCGCACTTGGCGGGCCTTGTCGCACAACCTTGGCAGCCAGGATCAGCCGGCCAGGGCCTGCTTGACCAGCTTGGACACCAGGCCCATGTCGGCCTGGCCAGCCAGCTTTGGCTTGAGTACGCCCATCAGCTTGCCGATGTCGGCAGCGCTGCTGGCGCCGGTTTCGGCCTTGGCGGCGGCGATGGCGGCCTGGATCTCGGCTTCGCCCATCTTGGCCGGCACGTAACGCTCGATGACCACGATCTCGTCGCGCTCGACCGATGCCAGGTCTTCACGGTTGGCGGCTTCGTACTGGGTGACCGAGTCCTTGCGCTGCTTGACCATTTTGTCCAGCACGGCAATCACGTCGGTGTCGGTCAGCTCGATGCGCTCGTCCACTTCGCGCTGCTTGATGGCGGCGTTGATCAGGCGGATCACGCCCAGCGAGTGCTTGTCGCCGCTCTTCATGGCGGCCTTCATGTCTTCGGTCAGCTGTTGCTTCAGGCTCATGGAGCACCTCTTTGGGTCGGGAATATGGGGAAGAGACGTCAGCATTGCTGGCGTCTGGAACGCAAAAAGCCGGCTACGCTTGCGCGTGCCGGCTTTCACCCCAGTACGGAAGGCCGGAGCCCCCGTTCAGGAGTTGCGTACGATCAGTACAGGCGCTGACGCTTGGTGACGTCGCGCGAGGAACGACGCAGCTGGCGCTTCACGGCTGCAGCAGCCTTGCGCTTGCGTTCCTGGGTCGGCTTTTCGTAAAACTCGCGCTTGCGGGTTTCGGCCAGCACGCCGGCCTTTTCGCAAGTGCGCTTGAAGCGGCGAAGAGCAAACTCAAAGGGCTCGTTCTCGCGGACTTTAACGCTGGGCATGGAATCTCCGGGGACTCTGTAGAAAAACCGGGACACACCCGGTGAGCCGCGCATTATAGTCCCTTTGCGCAGACGTGCAACCCCCGCGATTTGGCGGGGGCGCCAGAGAGGTCCACAATACGCCTTATGAAAGTCCTTGGCATTGAATCATCCTGCGATGAGACGGGCGTAGCCGTCTACGACACCTCACTCTCCGGGGCGGCCGCGCTGCGTGCGCACGCCGTCTACAGCCAGATCGCGCTGCACGCCGAATACGGCGGCGTGGTGCCGGAGCTGGCCAGCCGCGACCACGTGCGCAAGACCCTGCCGCTGATCCGGCAGACCCTGGACGAGGCGGGCATCGCCATCTCGGAGATCGAGGGCGTGGCTTATACCGCCGGCCCCGGTCTGGTCGGGGCGCTGCTGGTCGGTGCCGGCGTGGCACGCTCGCTGGCCTGGGGCCTGGATGTGCCGGCCATCGGCGTACACCATATGGAAGGGCACCTGCTGGCCCCGCTGATGGAAGACGACCCGCCGGAAGCACCGTTCGTGGCCTTGCTGGTCTCCGGTGGTCACACCCAGCTGATCGCGGTGGATGCCATCGGCAAATACCGTCTGCTCGGCGAGACATTGGATGATGCCGCCGGTGAGGCCTTCGACAAGACCGCCAAGATGATGGGTCTGCCGTATCCGGGTGGCCCGCAGCTGGCCAAGCTGGCCGAGATTGGCACCCCGGGGCGCTACAAGTTCACCCGGCCGATGACCGACCGGCCAGGACTGGACTTCAGCTTCTCCGGCTTGAAGACCCAGGTGCTGATGGCCTGGCGCGACAGCGATCAGACCGAACAGACCCGCGCCGACATCGCCCGCGGCTTCGAGGATGCGGTGGTCGACACGCTGGTGATCAAGTGCGGCCGCGCGCTGGATGCGGCCGGTTGCGATGTCTTGGTGGTGGCCGGCGGCGTCGGCGCCAACAAGCGCCTGCGCGCCAAGCTGCAGGACGATGCCCAGCGTCGTGGCGGCAGGGTCTGCTTCCCGCGCCCGGCACTGTGCACCGACAACGGCGCGATGATCGCCTTCGCTGGCGCCCTGCGCCTGCAGGCCGGCCAGCACGGCCCGGCCGAGATCAAGGTGACGCCGCGCTGGGATATGGCCTTGCTACCGCCGCTGCAGGGCTGAAAAGCAGGCTTGCCGTGCTCGTCCACGGCAGGCTCAGTCTGCTGCCGTTACCATGTCGTATTCATCCAATACGACAGATGCAATGGACAAGGTATTCATCGAAGGGCTCGAAATCGACGCCCTGATCGGCATCTACGACTGGGAGCGGCGCATCCGCCAGACCCTGGTGTTCGATCTTGAAATGGGCTTCGACAACCGCAAGCCCGCCGCCAGCGACGACATCGTCGACACTCTGAACTACAAGGCGGTCAGCAAGCGCCTGATGGAATTCGTGCGTGCTTCCGATTTTGGTCTGGTGGAAACGCTGGCCGAGCGCTGCGCGCAGATCGTGCTGGACGAATTCAACGTGCAATGGCTGCGGCTGAAGCTGAGCAAGCCCGGCGCGGTGCGCGGTGCACGCGCGGTTGGCGTGATCATCGAGCGTAGCCGCGCTGAGATCTGAGCCTGTTGTAACCCGGTCGCGCGCACTGCGGCGCGCGGCCTAAGCTGTCTCTGTCCGACCGAGCAATGCGCTTGGACAGCTTGTTTCTGCAGTACGAGTAAAAGGAGAAGTGCACGATGGCGGTAATGGGAATTCGTTGGTTGGATCAGCTGGAGAACCTGCTGGCACCGTACCCGATGGCCTACCCTGCGGTGGTGTTGGCGGGATTGCTGCTGGTGGCATGGCTGGCCAACTTCGTCACCAAACGCATCCTGTTGCGTGGCCTGCGTTCGATGATCGAACGTTTCTCCGGCCCCAATCACAACGCCAGGCAGCCGCTGCGGGTGATCGCACGGCTGTCCAATATCGTGCCGTCGGTGGTGCTTGCCGCCGGCTTGAGCATCGTGCCGGAGCTGCCGCCGGGTCTGGTGAACGGTTTGAAGGCGCTGTGTCATGCGTGGACGGTGCTGACCATCGCGATGGCGGTGTCGCATGCGCTTGATGCCTTCAACGATTTCTACGAGCGCCGCGCCGATGCCCGCAACAAGCCGATCAAGGGCTATTTGCAGGTCGTCAAGATCGTGGTGTTCGTGTTTGCCGGCCTGTCGATCGTGGCTATCCTGGTCGGCGTGGAGCTGCTGCATCTGGTCACCGGCCTGGGCGCGGCCACGGCGGTGTTCATGCTGATCTTCCAGGACACCATCCTGTCGCTGGTGGCCAGTGTGCAGATCAGCGGCGATGGCCGCGTGCGCATCGGCGACTGGATCGAGATGCCCAGCCAGAACGCCGATGGCGACGTGATCGACATCGCGCTGCACACCGTCACCGTGCAGAACTGGGACAAGACCGTCACCACCATTCCGACCAAGAAGCTGGTCACCGAGTCGTTCAAGAACTGGCGCGGCATGCAGGAATCCGGTGGTCGCCGGATCAAGCGTTCGATCTACCTGGACCAGCACAGCGTGCGTTTCCTCGATGCAGGTGGATTGGAACGGCTGGGCCAGATCGCGCTGCTGGATGATTACCTGGCTGGCAAACAGCAGGAGCTGCAGCAGTGGAATGCGCAGGTGGCGCAGGCGCATCCGGAACCGGTCAATGCGCGTCGGCTTACCAACCTGGGCACCTTCCGTGCCTATGTTGAGCTGTACCTGCGCAACAACCCCGGCATCCATCAGGACATGACCCTGCTGGTACGGCAGATGGCGCCGACCCCGCAGGGCCTGCCGCTGGAGATCTACTGCTTCACCTCCTCGACGGCCTGGGCTAGGTACGAGGCCATCCAGTCGGACATGTTCGACCACCTGCTGGCGATCCTGCCGGAGTTCGGCCTGCACGTATTCCAGGAATCCAGCGACGCCATGCTGATGACTGCCCGCGAGCAGCTCGACTGATGCACTTGTAGTGCCGAGCCATGCTCGGCAAGGGGCCTTCCCTGCGAAGAGCCACCCCTCCCCAACCCTCCCCTTCGCTACGCGAAAGGGAGGGGGCTGAAGCTGTAGTGCCGAGCCATGCTCGGCAAGGGGCTTTCCTGCGAAGAGCCACCCCTCCCCAACCCTCCCCTTGGCTACGCCAAAGGGAGGGGGCTGAAGCGGTAGTGCCGAGCCATGCTCGGCAGGGGGCTTTCCCAGCGAAAAGCTGCCCTCACCCCAACCCCTCTCCCGCGCGCAGGAGAGGGGCTAAAGCGGCAATGCCGAGCATGGCTAGGCATTACAGGTGCAGCCATCCGGCAGCCACTTCACGCTTGTAGCGCTAGAATCAGCCGCTTGAAAGCGTTTACATGAAGGACTGCCGGTGGCCCCCGACCGCATTGAATCCCTGATTTCCCGCATGACCGTCGACGAGAAAGTCGGCCAGCTCAGCGTGTTTGCCGACATGGTCCGGCCGTTCGCACCGGACGTGAACCCGGAGGCCAACGTACGCAATGCCGAGCAGGTGCTGGAACAGGTGCGCGCTGGCCGGGTCGGCTTGCTGTTCAATGGGGTCGGTGCCGAGCTGGGGCGGCGCATCCAGCAGGTGGCGCTGGAAGAAAGCCGCTTGGGGATTCCGGTCATCCTCGCCTCCGACGTGATCCACGGCATGCGCACCGTGTTCCCGATTCCGCTGGGCGAGGCCGCCAGCTTCGAGCCGGATCTGGCCCGTCGCACCGCCCGCGCCACCGCCATCGAAGCGACTGCCGCCGGCATCCACTGGACCTATGCACCGGCGGTGGATATCGCCCGCGACCAGCGCTGGGGCCGCGGTGCGGAAGGGGCGGGCGAGGACGTGGTGCTGGGCTGCGAATTCGCAGCCGCCCGCGTGCGTGGCTTCCAGGGCGATGACCTGACTGCCGAAGATTCGTTGCTGGCCACGCCCAAACATTTCGCCGCATACGGTGCGGTTGCCGCCGGTATGGAATACGCGCAGGTGGATATCTCGCCGCAGACATTACGCGATGTGCATCTGCCGCCCTTCAAGGCAGCGCTGGATGCAGGCGCCCTGTCGCTGATGAGCGCCTTCAACGACATCAATGGTGTTCCGGCCAGCGCGAATCGCGCGCTGCTGACCGATCTGCTGCGCAAGCAATGGAAATTCGAGGGCGTGGTGGTTTCCGACTACACCGCCGACATGGAGCTGATCGCCCACGGTTATGCCGCCGATGAAGTGGATGCGACTCGCAAGGCCTTCCTCGCCGGGCTCGACCTGAGCATGCAGAGCGGTTTCTACGACCAGCATCTGGCTGGGCTGGTGCACGCCGGTGATGTGCCGATGGCGGTGCTCGACGAATCAGTGCGGCGCATCCTGCGCTTGAAGGATGCGATCGGTCTGTTCGAAAACCCCTACCGTTCGCTGGACCCGGCGCGTGAGGCCGACCAGGCGCATATCGCCGAGCATGACGCACTCGCGCGCGACACCGCGCGCCGCTCGGTGGTGTTGCTGAAGAACGAAGCCGAGTTGCTGCCACTGAAGAAGCAGGGGCAGAAGATCGCATTGATCGGTCCGTTCGTGCAGGACCGTGACAACATCGAAGGTTGCTGGACCTTGTTCGGCGACAAGTCGCGTTACGTCACCCTGGAGGGCGGCGTACGTGCTGCTCTTGGCGACGCAGCGGCATTGGAAGTCGTGGCCGGCTGCGCGCTGGAAGAATCGCTGGAGGGCGGCATCGAAGCCGCGGTCGCTGCCGCGCAGCGTGCCGACGTGGTGGTGCTGGCAGTTGGCGAGCCGCAGCGTTACAGCGGTGAAGCGCAGTCGCGGGTGGAGATCACCTTGCCACCAGCACAGCAGGCGCTGGCTGAAGCCGTCGCTGCCACCGGCACGCCGCTGGTGGTGCTGCTGCGCAATGGCCGCGCGCTGGCACTGCAAGGCGCGGTGCGCGATGCGCAGGCCATTGCGGTTACCTGGTACCTGGGCACGCAGAATGGCCATGCCTTGGCCGACATCCTGTTTGGTGACTACAGCCCATCGGCGCGCTTGCCAGTGAGCTTTCCGCATGCCTCCGGCCAGCAACCGTACTTCTACAATCACCCGCGCAGCGGCCGTCCGGAACTGCCGACGATGTCGGAGTTCAAGGCGCGCTGGCGTGAGTTTCCGAATACAGCCTTGTACGCGTTCGGCCATGGCATTGGCTATGCGCGCTTTGAATATGATACGCCACGCCTGAGCACGCCGAAGTTGGCTTGGGACGGTGAGCTGGTGATTCGCACCACGCTGCGCAACATCAGTGCGGTGGCGGGTGAGGAAGTGGTGCAGCTGTACGTGCATGATCGCGTCGCCAGCCGGGTACGGCCGGTGCGCGAGCTGAAGGCCTTCCAGAAGGTGGCCATTGCAGCAGGCGCATCGGTGGAGGTGGAATTCCGCCTGGATCGACAGCAACTCGCGTTCACTGGCGTGGATGGCGAGTACATCGCCGAGCCTGGGCTGTTCGATGTATGGGTATGTGCCTCTTCGGTGAGCGGTGAAGCAGTGAGCTTCGAGCTGCTGGGCGCCTGATCCAGAACGCTGTACGCGAGGTAAGCTTTGCTTCCGGTAGTGGGGGGGGGGGGGGGGGGGGGGGGGCCGGCGCGCGGGGGGGCGCGAGGGCGGGGAGGGGGGGTGCCGCGGCCCAGGCCC
>NZ_JBRREG010000081.1:0-24030 GCF_056760155.1 Stenotrophomonas sp. STEN022 | reverse complement strand
GGTGTTATTCCCCCCCTTCCAAAAAAATTAAAAAACCCCCCCCCCATCCTTTTTTTTCCCCCCGCGCAATCAAAATTTCATAAAAAAAAATCGCCGGGGGCGGGTGTTAATCCCCCGGGGCCCCCCGTCGGCAAACGTCTGCAGCAGGTGCAGGGCGGGCCGTCCCGCCTGTTTTTGCGCAAAACCGGCACATCGGCGTTGCGCAGGTAGTGCTTACTCGGCCAGGTTGCGACCGTGGAACAGCTCTTCGATTTCGCGGCGCAGCAGCGCCTCGATCTTCATGCGTTCCTTGAACGACAGGTTCTTGGCCTTCTCTTCGAACAGGTACTGGTCCAGGTCGAAGTCCTTCAGGTGCATCTTGGTGTGGAAGATGTTTTCCTGATAGACGTTGACGTCGAACATCTCATAACGCGACTTGATGTTCTTGGCCAGGAAGTTCTGGATCGAATTGATCTTGTGGTCGATGTAGTGCTTCTTGCCCTTGATGTCACGGGTGAAGCCACGCACGCGGTAGTCCATGATCACGATGTCTGACTCCAGACTCTCGATCAGGTAGTTCAGCGCCTTCAACGGCGAGATCACACCGCAGGTTGCCACGTCGATATCGGCGCGGAAGGTAGCAATGCCTTCCTGCGGATGCGTTTCCGGATAGGTGTGCACGGTGATGTGCGACTTATCCATATGCGCAACCACGGCATCGGAGATCAACTCCTTGCCGGCCTGCTTCTTGTCGATCACCGGCTCCTCGGAAATGAGAATTGTGACCGAGGCACCCTGGGGGTCGTAATCCTGACGCGCAATGTTCAAGATGTTCGCACCGATGATCTCTGCGACATCGGTGAGGATCTGCGTGAGTCGATCGGCGTTGTATTCCTCGTCGATGTACTCGATATAACGCTGGCGCTCCTCTTCGGTACGCGCATAGCAGACGTCATAAATGTTGAAGCTCAAGGCCTTGGTGAGGTTGTTGAATCCTTGCAACCTCAGGCGAGGCAACGGCTTGACCACGGCGGTCGATCCTGTAGATGGTGGGAAAGGCGGAAGTATGGGGCAAAGTGGCCCGCTGTGATACTTGCACCGTTATGCCTGTTTGCCCCTTATGCTCAGCGTCGTTAAGCTTGCCCATTAAGCAAGTTCATCCAAACTGTGAACGCCATCATGAGCCCAGGTAACGCCACCACCGCGTCAAACGTGCGTCTTGCCTCCAGCCCGCTGGCGCTGGACATTGCCACCATCGACCGCTTTCTGGCCCATAGCCACCGCCGCCGCTACCCGGCGCGGACCGATGTGTTCCGCCCGGGTGATCCTGCCGGGACCATGTATTACGTGATCAGCGGCTCGGTCAGTATCATTGCCGAGGAAGACGATGACCGGGAACTGGTACTGGGCTACTTCGGTGCCGGCGAGTTTGTCGGCGAAATGGGCCTGTTCATCGAGTCGGACAAGCGCGAGGTCATCCTGCGTACCCGCACCCCCTGCGAGCTGGCCGAGATCAGCTACGAGCGCCTGCACCAGCTGTTCCTGGGCCCGCTGTCGGTGGACGCGCCCAAGCTGCTGTACGCCATTGGCTCGCAGATCTCCCGGCGCCTGCTGCATACCAGCCGCAAGGCCAGCCGCCTGGCCTTCCTGGACGTGACCGACCGCATCATCCGCACCTTGCACGACCTGTCCAAGGAACCGGAATCGATGAGCCATCCGCAGGGCACCCAGCTGCGCGTCTCCCGCCAGGAAATCGCCCGGCTGGTGGGCTGCTCGCGGGAAATGGCCGGCCGCGTGCTGAAGAAGCTGCAGGCCGATGGTCTGCTGCATGCCCGCGGCAAGACCGTGGTTCTGTACGGGACGCGGTAGCACCCGCTCAGCGGGTGTTACCGCCATGGTTTGCTTTGCAAACCATGGGCCCCAGCTCCCCGCCTTCCAATTCCCCGCGCCTGTCGGCGCGCCCCCTTTACTAAAGGGGGCTGTCTGATCTGATTTACCTCGGGAAAGCCCTTTGCCCGCGCTCTGCCAGCCCGGGAAAGCGGACATGCACCCGGGGCTCTCTTGGTGCGTTGGAACTACATCCTCAGCCCCCGCCAATTGATGCGATCTTCGCCGACTTGCTGAGGGCGTTACGTTGGCCAGGGACATCCTTGAAGTGTGACCTCTGTCGGCGCTAACAATCTCATCCCCCTTTGCGAACCTCAGGGTCATGCAGTGGCTGGATGCAGCACTGAACTGTCATTCCTGCCACCTCTCAGCGCTTGGAGATTTCGCAGACGTAGCCGCCAGATGATGACAATTCGGCGCTGATATCGGTCAGGAATCGACCCGCAGCATTACTTACCGATGTAGCTTTCCTTGACCTGCCCTGCCGTGGCCCGCAGGCTTGGGGCATGGAATTTGGCAATGAATTTTACTGGTTCATCCTGATCGGCCTCGGCGCGCAGCTGGTGGACGGTGCGCTGGGCATGGCGTTCGGGCTGATTTCGTCCTCGGTGCTGCTGAGCATGGGGCTGCCACCTGCGGCGGTCAGCGCCAGCATCCACACCGCCGAGGTGTTCACCACCGGCGCCTCCGGGGTCTCGCACCTGGTGGCCGGCAATGTGGACAAGCGCCTGTTCTTTCGGCTGGCGATACCCGGCGCCATCGGCGGTGCCATCGGCGCCTATGTGCTTACCCAACTGCCTGGCGATGTCGTGCGCCCGTTCATCTACCTCTACCTGCTGGTGTTGGCGATCTTCATCCTGGCCCGCGCAGCCGGCAAGTTCATGGCCAAGCAGGAAGTGAAGCGGGTGCCGGTGCTGGGCTTCTTCGCCGGCCTGCTGGACGCCACCGGCGGTGGCGGTTGGGGGCCAGTGGCCACATCCACCCTGCTGGCCCGTGGCGGCCAGGCGCGTACCACGATTGGCTCGGTCAACGCGGCCGAGTTCGTCGTCACCCTGTCGATCTCGGCGACCTTCCTGCTGTCGATGGGCCTGCAGCACCTGTCCATCGTCGCCGGCCTGCTGGTCGGCGGGATGATGGCCGCGCCGGTGGCGGCACTGCTAGTGAAGCGGGTCAAGGAGCGCTGGGTGCTGATCGCCGTCGGCGTGCTGGTGCTGTCGATCAGCCTGTTCCAGATTGGAATGGCGGTGGCGAAGCTGCGCGGGGCTTGAGGGGCTTGAGGGGCGTGAGGCGATGTTGCTATAGCCCCTCTCCCGTTCACGGGAGAGGGGTTGGGGTGAGGGCAGCTTTTGCTTTAGAGCCTTAAAAGCTCCCCTCATCCGCCCTTCGGGCACCTTCTCCCGTAAACGGGAGAAGGGATGTCGGCTCCGGCTGGGTCGTTGCCGGTTCCGCGTTGGATTACCTGGGCAGCGGCTTGCCGCCGCGGCCCGGACAGCCCCAGTTGAGGATGGGGGTGCCGGCCGGCAATACCTTGCCGAAGTATTCCACCCGTGAATGCTTGGGGTTCACCACTACCGGCGCCTTGGCGGCTTTCAGCAGCGGCAGGTCGGCGGTGCTGTCCGAGTAGGCAATGGCGATGTCGCCGTAGCCGCGCTCGCGCAGCATGCGCATCTTCTCTTCGTTGTGGCAGTGGCGGGTGGCGCCCATCGCACCCATGCGCGGCCCCACTTCGCTGCCGATCACCGGCACGCCCTGCTCGGCCACGAAGGCAAGGATGGCGCGGGCCAGCTCCGGCGGTGCGCCGGTGGCCACGATCACCCGGTCGCCGGCACGACGGTGCGCGGCGAATACCTGCAGGGCATGCGGCAACAGGTGCTGGCGGATCTCGTCCTCGTGTTTGAGCACGTACTGGTCGATCACCTTGTTGAACTCACGTGCCTGGTGCAGGCCGAAGGTGGCGATCCAGACATAGCCGGAAATACCGAAGCGGCGGGTCGGCAGCATTGCCACCAACGGCCCCAGCAGCGGCGTGGCGAGGATGGCCACCAGCAGCCGCAACGGATTGCGCTTGATCAGCCAGGCGAACAGGTGGCTGCCGGAATCGCCGTCGTACAGGGTGTGATCGAAGTCGAAGACGACCAGTTGCGCATCGTCACGCGGGCTCGGGTAGGGATCAGTCATGCCGGGAAGAATAGCTGACGCAGGCCCTCGCCTGGCTCTTCGACGCGCATGAAGGTCTCGCCGACCAGGAAGGCATTGACCCCGGCGCCGCGCATCAACGCCACATCGGCCGGGCCCATGATGCCGCTTTCGGTGACCAGCAGGCGGTCGCGCGGCACCGCATCCTTCATCGACAGCGTATTTTCCAGCGACACCTCGAAGGTCCGCAGGTTGCGGTTGTTGATGCCGACCAGCGGCACCGGCACCTGGATGGCGCGCTCCAGCTCGTCGATGTCGTGCACTTCGACCAGCACGTCCATGCCCAGCTGCATCGCCAGGTCGGACAGCTCGGCCAGCTGGCGGTCGTCCAGCGCCGAGACGATCAGCAGGATGCAGTCAGCGCCCAGCACACGCGCCTCGACCACCTGGTAGGGGTCGATGACGAAATCCTTGCGCAGCACCGGCAGCGTACAGGCCTCGCGGGCCTGCTGCAGGTAGGCATCCGCGCCCTGGAAGAAGTCCACGTCGGTCAGCACCGACAGGCAGCTGGCGCCGCCCAGCTCGTAGCTCACCGCGATGTCGGCCGGATGGAAATCCGGACGGATCACGCCCTTGGAAGGACTGGCCTTCTTGACCTCAGCAATCACCGCCGGGTCGCCATTGGCGATCGCCGCGTTCAACGCATTGGCAAAGCCGCGTACCGGCGAGGCATCGGCCAGGCGCGCCCGCAACTCGGCCAGCGGCACGCGGGCGCTGCGCTCGGCTACCTCCTGCACTTTGCGGGCAAGGATGGTGTTGAGGATGTCGCTCATGGATCTGCTTCCTGGAAGACGGGCGCTGCTGACGCGGGTTGTCGGGGTGGGATTATCAGGGATTGCCGGCCAGCGTACGGCTGGCATCGACGTACTGCTGCATGCGCGCGCGGGCGCTGCCATCGGCGATCACCGCGCGGGCGCGAGCAAGCCCATCGGCAATGCTGTCGGCGACACCGGCCACATACAGCGCGGCACCAGCATTGAGCGCGACGATGTCGTTGGCCGGGCCCGGCTGGTTGTCCAGCACCGCGCGCAGCATGGCGATGGACTCCTCCGGATTCTCCACCTTGAGGTTGCGGCTGGCCGACATGGCGATGCCGAAATCTTCCGGATGAATCTCGTACTCGCGCACCTTGCCGTCGCGCAGCTCGCCCACCAAGGTGCCGGCACCCAGCGAGATCTCGTCCATGTTGTCGCGGCCCCACACCACCAGCGCACGCTCTGCACCGAGCTCGCGCAGCACGCGTGCCTGGATGCCGACCAGGTCGGGATGGAACACGCCCATCAGGATATTGGTGGCGCCGACCGGATTGGTCAGCGGGCCGAGGATGTTGAAGATGGTGCGCACGCCCATCTCGCGGCGGACCGGCGCGACCACCTTCATTGCCGGGTGGTGCATGGGCGCGAACATGAAGCCGATGCCGGTCTGCTCGATGGCTTGCGCCACCTGCTCCGGCTGCAGCTCGATCACCGCACCAAGTGCTTCCACGGCGTCGGCGCTGCCGGACTTGGAGGACACGCTGCGGTTGCCGTGTTTGGCGACCTTGGCGCCAGCTGCGGCCACCACGAACATCGAACAGGTGGAGATGTTGAAGGTATGCGAGCCATCGCCGCCGGTGCCGACGATATCGACCAGATGGGTCTTGTCGGCAACCTGCACCGGGCGCGCGAACTCGCGCATCACCGTAGCGGCACCGGCGATCTCGCCAACGGTTTCCTTCTTGACCCGCAGGCCGGTGAGGATGGCAGCGGTCATGGTCGGCGAGATCTCGCCACGCATGATCTGCCGCATCAGGTCGACCATCTCGTCGAAGAAGATCTCGCGGTGTTCGATGGTGCGTTGCAGGGCTTCCTGCGCGGTGATGGTCATGACAACTCCAGAATCAGGAAATAACGATGTAGTCGCTTTGGCTGTGGATGCCGGTGTGTGCGCCTCGGCGCAGCTGCACGTGCAGGCCGCCGATCGGTCCGACCGGCAGGCAGCTGTCCACTTCCAGCAGCGCATCGCGGTGCGGCTTGACCCACTGCGCTTCGGCCTGCGCCAGCGCCTTGCGCTTGGCCTCGACCGCATCGGCAGCGACCACCAGCAGGTAGCGATGGTCCTCGCCGAACTCGCCTTCGACGTAGCCGCCGAGGTTGACGAAGAACAGGGTCGGCGCATCGGCCGCAGGCGCGTCATCGCAGATGCGCACCTGCCAGTCGTCGACGCCATCCACCGTCATCCACGAATCCAGATGCAGGCCCGCGGCTTCGCCGAACCATTGCTGGCGCAGTTGCGGGTAGGTCTGCTCGATGCCGGGGCCAACCACGAACACCACGTCATGCACCTCGGTATTGGCACGCGCGTGACGGCCACCGAGCATCACCACGAACAGACGGAAATCTTCAAGGCTCACGGCGTCGGCCTCGCGGTAAGCGCCAAACGCAGGCCGAAGCCGATGAACAGCACGCCTGCCAGCTTGTCCAGCCACTGCATGCCGCGCGCAGCCCAGCGGCTGCTGCGCACGCGATCGGCCGCCAACACGTAAGCGGCATTTATCGGCAGCGCGTTGACCATGAAGATCAGCCCCAACAGTGCGAATGCCAGCGGCTTGTTCTGCACCGACGGCGCGATGAACTGTGGCAGGAACGCCAGGAAGAACAGCACCACCTTCGGGTTCAGCACATTGGTCAGGAAGCCACCGGCGAACACCTGCCACCACGAACCGGCGCTGCCACCGCTGGCGGCGATATCCGCCTGCAAGGTCGACTCACCAGTGTTGCGCAGCAGGCGCACGCCCACCCACAGCAGATAGGCCGCGCCGATCCACTTGATCACGGTGAACAAGGTGGCCGACGTCGCCAGCAGCACGCCCAGACCCAGCGACGCCAGCGCGACGTGCACCAGACAACCGGCACTGATGCCGGCGATCGCGGCGAATCCTGCACGACGTCCACCGCGCAAGGAGCGGCTGATGATGTACAGCACGTCCGGGCCCGGCGTGAGGTTCAACAACCAGCCCGCGAGCATGAACAGCAGCAGCTGGCTGGGCTCGATCAACATGTGCGGTCCAGGAAGTTCTTCATCAGCGCGTGGCCGTGCTGGGTGAGGATGGATTCGGGATGGAACTGCACGCCTTCAACCGGATATTCGCGGTGGCGCAGACCCATGATCTCTTCCATCGAACCGTCCGGGTTCTCGGTCCAGGCAGTGATTTCCAGCGCCGCCGGCAGCGTGTTCTTGTCCACCACCAGCGAGTGGTAGCGCGTAGCCTCGTAGCGGTCCGGCAAGCCGGCGAACACGCCCTTGCCTTCATGGCGGATCGGCGAGACCTTGCCGTGCATGATGTTGCTGGCACGGATCACGTCACCGCCATAGATCTGGCCGATGGCCTGATGGCCCAGGCACACACCGAACAACGGAATGCTCGGGCCGAGCTGGCGGATCACCTCCAGCGACACACCGGCTTCGTTCGGCGTCTTCGGGCCGGGCGATACCACGATGTGCGAAGGCTGCAGCGCAGCGATCTCGGCGACGCTCATCGCGTCATTGCGCACCACCTTCACTTCGGCACCCAGCATCTGCAGGTATTGCACGAGGTTGAAGGTGAAGCTGTCGTAGTTGTCGATCATCAACAGCATGGTTCAGTTTCCATCGCTAATCAGGAATATGGCGTAGACGTTTTCGGTGTAGGTGATTGGCCGGGCAATCAGCTGCTCACCGGGCGATGGTGCGGCATAGCCCACATTGCGGGTACCGCTGACCTGCACCCGGTCCAGCGAACCACCCTCTCCGTAAAAGGTGTCCGCTCTGTTTGCATTCGGCCAGCTACCGGCCTGCACACCGTAAGCAAAACTGGGGGCGACATCGGAAATCGTGTAGAGACCGATGATCTTCGCCCCATAGGCATCCGCGAGCCCCTTGGCCGATGCGCGCGTCTGCGCGGCCGCTTCGGCCTTGAGTTCGGCTCGCAGGCGCGACTCACCCGAATACAGCGGAGCCGCTGTCCGCACCTGAACCTCCTTGCTGGCGTTCAACTCACCAAGAAAGGCCTGCAACTGCTCAGGCTTCTCGAACGCACCTTCCAGGTCACGGCTGACGGCTGTACCCACAAACACATCCTCATCGTCCTTGTAACGCGTGGATGGCTCGATGCTCAGGTTGTCCATACGCACCGTCTCGGCGATGGCGCCGTGCTTGGCGAACAACGCCATGGTTCGCTCCGCATTTGCCTGGACCTTGCGCCGCGCGATGTCGGTCTGCATATCCACCGACTCCAACGCGATCTTCACCACGAAGCGATCCGGCATCACCTTGCGGCTGGCATCGCCCTTCACCAACAGATGCGGTTGCGACGGAATGGAGTTGGCCTGTGCCCACGCCTGCGGAACAGCAGCAAACAGCAACGATGACCACAGCAACATGCGGGGCAACTTCATGCGGCACTCCTTGTCATGGTGTGAGAAACAGTCGCTTTCGATGAAAGCAGCGTGCGCGACACGACCTACAGCCCCTTCGCCGCCTGCGCCACCGCACGGAACAGAGCGCGGCCCTTGTTCATGGTTTCCTGCCATTCGGCATCCGGATCGGAGTCATAGACCACGCCGCCGCCGGCTTGCACGTAGAGGTAACCGTCCTGGATCACCGCGGTGCGGATGGCAATGGCGGTGTCGGCATCGCCGTTCCAGCCGATGTAGCCAACCGCACCGGAATAGACGTTGCGCTTGACCGGTTCCAGCTCGCGGATGATCTCCAACGCGCGGATCTTCGGCGCACCACTGACGGTGCCGGCCGGGAAGGTCGCGCGCATCACATCGCTATAGCTCAGCCCGGCCTTCAAGGTGCCGGTGACTTCGCTGACGATATGCATGACGTGGCTGTAACGCTCGATCACGAACTGCTCGCCCACCTTGACCGTGCCCGGTTCAGCGACGCGGCCGACATCGTTGCGGCCAAGGTCGATCAGCATCACGTGCTCGGCGCGTTCCTTGGGATCGGCCAGCAGCTCGACTTCCAGTGCCTTGTCCAGTTCCGGCGTGGCGCCGCGCGGACGGGTGCCAGCAATCGGACGCACGGTGACGATGCCGTCGCGCAGGCGTGCCAGGATTTCCGGCGAGGAGCCGACCACCTGGGTACCGCCAACATCGATGAAATACATGTACGGCGACGGATTCAACGCACGCAGCGCGCGGTACACATCGATCGGCCGCGCACGGAACGGCACGCGCAGGCGCTGGCTCGGCACCACCTGGAAGATATCGCCGGCACGCACGTATTCCTGCGCCTTGCGCACCACCGCATGGTATTCCTCGCGGGTGAACGAGGACTGGAAATCCTGCTCGTCGATGGCGTCGGACACCTGCGACTGCGGGTAACCGGCACCGCCCTGACGCAGACGGTGGGCCAGCTCATCGAGGCGACGGTTCGCGCGTGCCCAGGCCTGCGGTTGTGCCGGATCAGCGTGCACGATCAGGTACAGGCGGCCCTTGAGGTTATCGAATACCGCCAACTCTTCGGACAGCATCAGCAGGATGTCGGGCGTACCGAGTTCATCAGGCTTTTCACCCGCGCCCAGATGCGGCTCGATGTACTGGATGCACTCGAAGCCGAACCAGCCAACCAGGCCGCCGGTAAAGCCCGGCAGGCCGTCCAGCTGCGGCACCGAATACTGCTTGCGCAGCACTTCGACCTCGGCCAAGGGATCGGCTACTTCGCGACGTTCGACGACTTCGCCCAACTCGCTGACTTCCAGCGTGTGACCACGGAAGCTGTAGATGCGGCGCGCAGGCATGCCGATGATGGAATAGCGCCCGAAACGCTCACCGCCTTCGACGGATTCAAACAGATAGGTGTACGGGCCGTCGGCGAGCTTCAGGTAAACCGAGAGCGGCGTGTCCAGGTCGGACAGCACTTCGCGGACGACGGGTACGAAATTATGCGGGTGTGCGCTGTGGCCTTCAGCGGCCAGCTGTTGGAACTGCTCTTGCGTGATCAAGACGGCTTTCCTTCCGGGAATCGACGGTGGCGGTACGGACGACGGCAACGGGCCACCATCGCCACCAGCGGCGAGCGGAAGAAAGGGAACGCTTGGTCGTCAGAATGGGCACGGGGCAACTTTACCGCATGTCGGCGCCGATTGTGCGCTTGCAGCGCAGCGGATTTGCTTGCAGCGGCAACCGTGTTCAGCGGCCAAGCGCTGGAATGGCTGAAACCGTGGCTGTTCAGCTTTCCACAGCAGGCAGCAGCACACGCACCCGCAAACCGGGTCGGCAGTCATCCAGGGTGACGCTGCCACGGTGCCGGTGCACCACCGCCCGCACCAGGCTCAATCCCAGGCCAGTACCGGGCGTACTGCGGTCGGCCTGCAGCCGCTCGAAACGGTCAAACACCCGCTGCCGCTCCTGCACCGGGATACCCGGCCCCTGATCGTCGACCTGCAGCAAGGCCTGCCCCTGCTCCAGCCCTACCGTCACGGTAATGGTGGTACCAAACGGCGCGTACTTGATGGCGTTGTCCAGCAGATTGATCAGCAACTGGAACAGTTGATCCGCATCGCCGGGAACAATGACCGGCGCCGTGTGCAGCACGAGCTGCAGGCGGCGCTCGGCTGCCATCGGTGCATACAGCTCGATGGCATCGGTCGCCAGCGCCTGCAGGTCGAGCAACTGCGCCCCCTCGCCCTGCGGCGGCGCCTGCGCTTCGATACGCGCAAGCCGCAGCAAGGCGGCGAACGACTGCAACAAAGTGTCGGTTTCAGCCAGACCCGCATCCAACTCGGCCAGGGCCTGCGGCGAGGCCGCAATTGCTGGCGTGGCGCGCATCGTTTCCAGTCGCCCGCGCAAACGGCTCAGCGGCGTGCGCAGATCATGGGCGATGTGGTCGGTGGCGTGGCGTACGCCATCCAGCAGCTCCTGGATGCGATCGAGCATGCCGTTGAAGCGCAGCGCAACCCGATCAAATGCATCGCCGCTGCCGTCGCTGTGCGTGCGGAGTTCCATTTCGCCAGCGGCAACCCGCTCGGCGGTGCGGTCCAGGCTACCCAGGCGGCGCGCAACCCAGCGCGATGTCCAGCGTCCGACGATAGCGCCCATCAGCGCCGCAACCAGCAATGCGGCCAAGGCAGAATGCAGGATCAGCCGCAGAAACCCGTCCTCCGAGCGCATGCGCAGGCCAGTGATCAGATAGCCGCCGTTGTCCAACTGCTGCTGGTAGGCCACCACCCGCGGGGCATCGTCGGCCTCCTCGTCAACAAACTCCAGCCAGCGCTGCTGCGGCTTCCAACCAGATACCGCCTGCGAGGAACCGGCGACCACGCTGCCATCGGCAGCCAGCAGCATGTACAGCGCGTCAGGATCCTCGGGCATGTCGATGCGCGCTTGTATCTCATCGCGCAGACGGTCGTAGCCGGCGTGACGATAGATATCGCGCAGGCCGGCACCGTCGGCACGCACGAGTTCGTGCGCGTCGCGCTCCAGCAAGGTGGACACCGCCAGATAGATGCCAGTACCCAGCAGCATGCACGCCAGCAGAAACGCCATCGATACCGACAGTGCCAGCCGTGAAGTGGTGGAGCGCAGCAGGCGCATCAGTTGCCCAACCGGTAGCCGGCGCCACGCACGGTATGCAGCAAGGGCACGGCATGACCGTGATCGATCTTCTGCCGCAGGCGGCTGATATGCACATCGATCACATTGGTCTGTGGATCAAAGTGATAGTCCCAGACCGCCTCCAGCAGCATGGTCCGCGTCACCACCCGGCCACTCTGCCGCATCAGGTATTCCAGCAGGCGGAATTCACGCGGCAACAGTTCAATGCTGCGGCCAGCGCGGCTGGCGCTGCGCTTGAGCAGGTCCAGCTCCAGGTCTTCCACCCGCAGGCGGGTGGCTTCGGCCGTCGCCGCGGCATTGCCGCCACGGCGCAGCAGGCTTTCCAGACGCGCACTGAACTCGGAATAGGCGAAGGGCTTGATCAGGTAGTCATCGGCTCCGGCACGCAGGCCTTCGACCCGATGCTCCACCTCCCCCAGGGCGGTCAGCATCAATACCGGCACGGTGTTGCCGGCACCGCGCAGGGTGCGCAGCACGGTCATGCCGTCGATAACCGGCAGCATGCGGTCCAGCACCACCACCGCATAGGCCTCGGAGGTGGCCATGAACAGGCCCTGCCGGCCATCGGCCACGCTGTCCACGGCGTGCCCCTCTTCCTTCAGCCCCTTGACCAGGAAGCTGGCGATCTGCACATCGTCCTCGACCACCAGTATCCGCATACCCACACTCCGTCCAAACTGTTCTGAGAATAGCGCTGTGTATGCATGCTGGCTGCATGCGCTGCCGTCGATCAGGGCTTGCGCGGCCGCGACGAGGTGACCGCGTCCACCAGCGGACGCCTCGACGGCAGCGACCAGCGCTCACAACGGCCGAGTGCGCTGCGCTTGAGGCAACGGCGGATGACCTGGGTATGCCTGGAGCCCGCAGCAGGATGCGGCGGCGAGACCGTGACCGCTGAAGTCGACAACGACGCCGCCGCCAGCAGACCCGCTACGCACAGCGCGCCAGCCGACGAAATGGCAAGGATCATCTTCACGACACACCCCCGACATGCTTGATCCTGAGCACTACCCGCCGACGGAGCGCTCCTGCCAGGCCCGCACAGGAAAAGGCCCCGTCATTGACGGGGCCCTTTCGCTGCAACGACGCCCCGGGATATTGACCGGCACGTCCAGCCGCACTCAGCGGCTGCCGGCACCAGTTGTGGCCGGCGCAGCAACGGCCTGCTTCGCTGCGCTTTGGTGGTGCTTCTTGCCGTGATGCTTCTTGGCGGCGTGATGGGCAGCCGGTTGTGTGCTGCTGGCCATTGCGTGCGCGGGAGCTGCGGCCGGGGCGCTGGCCGGGGCAGCAAACGCGGCGCCTGCGCCTAGCGACAGGCCAACGGCCAGGAGAATGGCGGAGATCTTCATGAGAATGTTCCTTTTGAACTGGCTGTAGCGACGATGACGAGGATTCTGGATGGCGCTGTGTTTCGCCACCGGGGTCAGATTGCGCCCGCCCGCCTAACCTGGAGATGGCCGCTGCATGAACTCTCTGTAATGTTGCCGGCGATCGTTCTGCGGCAAACAGGAGTGCCACCAGCGTCGACTGGTTGCGACCCGTCACGAAGTCGTCATGGTCCATCCGGAGAATCGGAGGCCATAGCAAGGACGATGGATGGAGGCAGGATCAGCCTCCGATGATTCCCCGGCCGCAACGGCAACGTTGCGGCTTTTTTTTTGCGCTTCGACTGTAGAGCCGAGCCACGCTCGGCCGGGGCTTTACTGGCAGGGCCTCTGCCGAGCATGGCTCGGCACTACCTTGGCATTGTCGGTGAAGCCTCTGCCGAGCATGGCTCGGCACTACAGTTCAGCCGCCTTTGGCGAATTTCTGCAGTGCTTCGCCTTGCAGGCGGTAGACCGTCCATTCGTCCTGCGCTACTGCACCGGCGGCTTTGTAGAAGTCGATGGCCGGCGTGTTCCAGTCCAGCACCGACCATTCGAAGCGGCCGCAGCCCTGCTCAACCGCCAACCTGGCGATATGCTGCAGCAAGGCCTTGCCGGCGCCGCTGCCACGCGCATCGGGGCTGACGTATA
This sequence comes from Stenotrophomonas sp. STEN022, assembly GCF_056760155.1. Lineage (NCBI taxonomy): Bacteria > Pseudomonadati > Pseudomonadota > Gammaproteobacteria > Lysobacterales > Lysobacteraceae > Stenotrophomonas > Stenotrophomonas sp. STEN022. The sequence goes on along the minus strand of NZ_JBRREG010000081.1, from coordinate 10,370 downwards.
GATCTTCCAGGTAGATGCCGTTGCGGCCCAACCAGGTCGAGTAGTTGTAGAAGAACACGGCGTAACCAATGGCCTGACCATCGCGTTCGCAGATCAATGCCTGCGCCTTGGCATCAGCGGAAAACAGGCTGGTACGAATGCCAGCCTCGTCGGTCTGCACCGAGGATTCGGCTTTCTCGTAGATGGCCAACTCGCGGATGAAGTGCAGGATCAGGCCTGCGTCATCGGCGACGGCCGGACGAATCTGCACTTCAGCCGCGTTCATCACTCAGCCTCGCGCAGCAGCGACATTGCCGCGCATCTTGGCAATCATCTCGGCGTAGTTGGGCGCGTTGAAAATGGCCGAACCGGCAACGAAGGCATCGGCACCGGCAGCAGCGATCTCACCGATGTTGTCCGCTTTGACACCACCGTCCACTTCCAACAGCACCGGCTTGCCGAGCTTGTCGATCATCGCCCGCACAGCACGCAGCTTGTCCAGGGTCGATGGAATGAAGGCCTGGCCACCGAAGCCCGGGTTGACCGACATCAGCAGCACCAGGTCCAGGTCTTCCAGCACCCAGTCCAGCACTTCGACCGGCGTTGCTGGGTTCAGTACCAGGCCGGCCTTGCAGCCGTGCGACTTGATCAGCTGGATGGTGCGGTGGACGTGGCGGCTGGCTTCCGGGTGGAAGCTGATGATGCTGGCACCGGCCTCGGCGAAGTCCGGCACGATGCGGTCGACCGGCTCGACCATCAGGTGCACGTCGATCGGCGCGGTGACACCGTGCTTGCGCAGCGCCTGGCAGACCATCGGGCCGATGGTCAGGTTGGGCACGTAGTGGTTGTCCATCACGTCGAAATGGACCCAATCGGCGCCAGCGGCCAACACGTTGTCGACCTCCTCGCCGAGCTTGGCGAAATTGGCCGAGAGAATGGACGGAGCGATGATGCAGTTGGACATGACGGAGCCTTTCAGCGCTTGCGCAGGGTTTTGATGCGGTCGTAGGCGGCGTTGATCTGTCGGGCCTTCTTCTCGGCCTGGGCGCGCAGCTCGGGGGCGGCGCCGGCCACTTTGTCGGGGTGGTACTGGGACATCAGGCGGCGGTAGGCCAGGTCGATCTCGGCATCGGTGGCGTCGCGGGTGACCCCCAGTTCACGGTACGGCAGGTCCTTGCCCAGCTTGAACCAGTCGCTGTCGAAGGCATGCCCCAGCAACAGGCCAATTATCCCGCCAAACAAGGGGTTGGGCCTGAAAAGCAGGGCCCCGGCGATGAAGCCGAACAGTTTTCCGTACCAGCGCATGGGTGGGTGAATGGCCTGTGGACAAGCAAGACGTGCATTTTATGCCACAGCGGCCCGATCCGGCCGTACACTAGGCCGCCCGCCGACCAGCCGCGGGCCCTGCGGGTCCTCCAGACCCGGGTCCTCCAAGCCGGCGGCATTCATTGCCAAGTCCCAGGAGTGCCCGTGCCGACCACGCTGTTGCAATCCGATCTTCCCGGCCTGCCCTTGCGCCATCGCGGCAAGGTGCGTGATGTGTTTGATATCCCGCGCGAACGTCTGCCGGCCGGAACCCCTCCGGGCGAGTACCTGTTGATGGTCGCCACCGATCGCCTGTCGGCGTTCGACGTGGTCCTGCCCGACCCGATCCCGGGCAAGGGCGAGATGCTCTGCCAGGTGTCCAACTTCTGGTTCGCCAAGACCGCGCACCTGATGCCAAACCACCTGACCGGCATCGATGTGGCCAGCGTGCTGCCTGAGGGCGTGGACCCGGCGCTGTACGCCAAGCGTGCGGTGGTGACCAAGAAGCTCAAGCCGGTACCGGTGGAAGCCATTGCCCGCGGCTACGTGATCGGCAGCGGCTGGAAGGACTACCAGCGCACCGGCAAGATCAGCGGCATCGCCCTGCCCGACGGCCTGCAGCAGGCCGAGAAGCTGCCCGAAGCCATCTTCACCCCGTCCACCAAGGCGGCGGTGGGCGACCACGACGAGAACATCGACTTCGACGCGATGGTCAAGGCAGTGGGCGCGGACATGGCCGAGAAGGTGCGCGATGCCACCCTGCGCATCTACCAGTTCGCCGCCGAATACGCAGCCGAGCGCGGCATCCTGCTGGCCGATACCAAGTTCGAATTCGGTACCGACGCCGATGGCCGTCTGTACATCATGGACGAGATGCTGACCCCGGATTCCTCGCGTTACTGGCCGGCCGACGAGTACCAGGTGGGCATCAGCCCGCCGAGCTACGACAAGCAGTTCGTGCGCGACTACCTGGAGACGCTGGACTGGGACAAGACCGCGCCGGGCCCGGCCCTGCCGGCCGAGGTGATCGAACGCACCCGTGCCAAGTACGCCGAAGCGCTGGACAAGCTGGCCGGCATCAGCGTCGACTGATCCTGCTGTGCCCGTCACGGATGCGCACGCTCACCGTGCGCATCCGTAGGGAAGCCGCGCTATGCTCTGCCAGTCAACCCGGGAGGGAGCTGGAATGAGTATTGCGCGTCCTGTGGATCGTTACTTCGCCAGCTACTCTGGCGATCACGTCAACCACACCAATCAGGCCATCCACGTGTTCGCGGTGCCCGCGATCCTGTGGTCAGTGATTGCCATGCTGTGGTGCATCCCGCCACTGGTGCCGTGGTTCCAGCATGGCATCTGGGCGGCATTCGCCATGTTCGGCACCTGGGCCTATTACAACCGGCTGTCGCGCCCGCTGGGCATCGGCATGCTGATCATCTTCTTCGTGTTCGGCTGCATCTGCCGGCTGCTGGAAGACCGGCTCGGCATCCAGATGCTGCTGTACATCGCCATCGGCGTGTTCGTGGTGGCATGGATCGCGCAGTTCATCGGCCACAAGATCGAAGGCCGCCGCCCCAGCTTCCTCACTGACCTGACCTATCTGCTGATCGGCCCGATCTGGGTGCTGTCCAAACTGTTCCGGCAGTTCGGCTGGCATTACTGAGCGCAGCGGATACATCCGCTGCCTTCCCTGCTTACACAGCCTGCTACGCAGGAACGCACTTCGCTGCGAACAGGCTATGCCTGTGCCGCAGTTTCCCGCGGCACGCAGAACATCTCCGCCTCGGCCACGAAGGCACGCGGCGAATAGCCAAAATCACGCCGCGCCGGCTCGATATCGAATGCCAGCGGCTCGGTCATCCGCGCCAATGCCGCTGCATTCATGCCCTGCAGGCGTCCACCGGCATGGGCCAGACGCAAGGTCAGTTTGAACAGCGGTGCGGGTACACGCAGCAGGCGTGGCCGCGCTGGCAGGCAAGCCAGCGTCCGCCGCACCATCTCGGCATAACCCAGCACTTCGCCACCGCCCAAGGCGTAGGCCTTGCCCGCGGTGGCGGGGTGCGCCAGCACCTGCATCGCCGCATCGGCCAGATCCTGCACATGCACCGGTTGGCGCAGACCACTGGCATTGGCCGGCAACGCGAAGAAGCCGGTGCGGGTGGCCAGCGCCGCGATCTTGGTGAGGGTCTTATCGCTGGCGGCGCCGTAAACCAGGGTTGGCCGCAGCACCGTCGCGGCCACATTCCGCGCCGCTGCGCTATCGAACAACAAGCCCTCAGCTTCGCGCAGGCGGCGCGCCACATCGCGCTCAGCCGGCTCGGACGAATCCTGTTTCACGTCCACGCTGGTCGAGCCAAACGCAACCACCCGTGGTGCATCGATGCTCGATGCTGCATACCAGCGCGCGAAGTGATCCAGCGGACCACAGCTGAAGACCGCATCCACTGGTTGCTCGGCCAGGTCCGTACTGGACAGATCACCCAACTGCCACAACACCCCGTGCATGGGCTCACGCGCCTGCCGGGTCACTGCGCTTACCTGCCAGCCTGCAGTGGCCAGATTCGCCAGCAAGCGCTTGCCGATCTGGCCACTGCCACCAAATACCAGCGCGCGGCGTCGGCCTGCTTCGCTGCGAATATCGTTCTCCATGTGCGAAAGGATAGGCGAACCAAGCCTGATTCCACAGCCGTCACCGGGATTGAGCATCGCTCTGTGAGAACGTCGTAAGCCGCGAAGCTGGTGTTGCTGAAGCCCTTTGCATCTTGTGCCATCTGATGATGTACCAGCTTCGCGGCTCACGCCGCTCCCAAAAAAAACACCAGTCTGCATACCGACGACGCAGCCCGGGCCAGGGCTGCCTTTACCGCGCGACCGGCTGCCCGTGCCAGGTGGTGCACAGTCACCCTGCTGCACCGCATCGGACGGAGTCCAGGCAACCCGCTGCGACACACCGCTTCCGCGTTTTCCGGCCGCAGCCATTGGCAACACTGGCCCCGGCGATCCAACCCGAACGGATCATTCAGAAAAAGTCGCGGATCGAAAAAATCGCCTGTTAGACTGCAAAACCCCTTTCTGAACCGCGCCTCTACATGACGCCAGTCCTGTTGCTACTGCTTGCGCTGCCTTTTCTGCTGGCAGCGGCCATCGCACTCAATGGCCGTTTGTCGCGCAGTGCAGCCGCATGGACAGCAGCAGCGGCACCGGTTCTAGGCCTAGCCCTGCTCGGCAGCGCCACCCCGGCCGTGCTCGACGGCGAAATCGTCCGCAACAGCTGGCAATGGCTGCCGCAGATCGGCCTGGACTTCAGCCTGCGCCTGGATGGCTTGGCCTGGATGTTCACTGGACTGGTACTGGGTATCGGCGCCCTGGTGGTGCTGTATGCGCACTACTACCTGTCCGCGCAGGACAGCGCGCGGCGTTTCTACAGCTACCTGCTGCTGTTCATGGGCGCGATGCTGGGCATGGTGCTGGCCGGCAACCTGTTGCTGCTGATGGTGTTCTGGGAGCTGACCAGCATCAGCTCGTTCCTGCTGATCGGCTTCTGGTCGCACCGCAAGGACGCCCGCGAGGGCGCACGCATGGCCTTGATCGTCACCGGCGGCGGCGGCCTGGCACTGCTGGCCGGCGTGCTGCTGATCGGCCGCATCGTCGGCAGTTTCGATCTGGATGTGGTGCTGGCCTCGGGCGATCTGATCCGCAGCAGCGCCTTGTATCCGTGGGCACTGCTGCTGGTGCTGGCCGGCATTTTCACCAAGAGCGCGCAGTTCCCCTTCCAGTTCTGGCTGCCGCATGCGATGGCAGCGCCGACGCCGGTCTCGGCCTACCTGCATTCGGCAACGATGGTGAAGGCCGGTGTATTCCTGCTGGCGCGCCTGCACCCCGCATTGGCCGGCACCGAGCTGTTCTTCTACGTGGTCAGCGGCATCGGTGCGCTCACCCTGCTGATCGGCGCTTGGAACGCGATCTTCCAGCATGATCTCAAAGGCCTGCTGGCCTATTCGACGATCTCGCACCTGGGCCTGATCACCCTGCTGTTCGGGCTATCCACGCCGATGGCAGTGGTGGCCGGCGTATTCCACATCCTCAACCACGCCACATTCAAGGCCTCGCTGTTCATGGCCGCCGGCATCATCGACCACGAGACCGGCACCCGCGACATGCGCAAGCTCGGCGGCCTGCGCAGGCTGATGCCCATCACCAGCGCGCTGGCCATCGTCGCCTCGCTGGCGATGGCCGGCATCCCGTTGCTCAACGGCTTCCTGTCCAAGGAAATGCTGTTCGCCGAGGCATTGGCAACACAAGGCCCGGACTGGATGCGGCGGGCGATGAGCGCTGCCGCCTTGCTGGCCGGCATCCTCGGCGTGGCCTACAGCCTCCGCTTCGTCCACGACACCTTCTTCGGCAAGGGCCCGGTCGACATCGAGGTGGTGCCGCATGAGCCGCCGCGCTGGATGAAGGTGCCGGTGGAAGTGCTGGTGGTGATCTGCCTGGCCGTCGGCATCGCACCGGCGCTGACCATCGCGCCGGTGCTGCAGACCGCAGCGGCGTCGATCCTTGGCACTTCAATGCCGGAGTACAGCCTGTCGGTCTGGCACGGCTTCAACCTGCCGTTGGCGATGAGCGCGATCGGCGTGGTCGGCGGTGTCGCGCTGTACTTCGGCCTGCGTCGCTTCACCGACCTGTATGCCGCGCGCAACCGTCCCACCGGCAAGCACCTGTTCCATCGCGGGCTGGACGCCTTGTTCGGCTTCGCCCACCGCGTCACCAGCGTACTGGCCAATGGCAGCCTGCAGCGCATGCTGTTCGCGCTGGTCCTGGTGGCGGTGATCGTCGCTGCTGCGCCCTACATCGCCAATCCGGTGATGCCGGTGTGGCCGGCACCGCAGTCCATGCCCTTGCTGGGCTGGACGCTGTGGCTGGTGATGCTGGCCTGCGCCTTCGCCGGGCTGTTCCTGTACCAGCAGCGTCTGCTGGCGGTGATCGTGATGGGCGGCACCGGCCTGATGGTGGCGCTGACCTTCGTGTTCCTGTCGGCACCCGACCTGGCCCTGACCCAGCTGATGGTGGAGATGGTGACGCTGGTGCTGATGCTGCTGGGCATGAACTACCTGCCCGCACAGTCGCCGCCGGAACACTCGCGCTGGCGCAAGCGCCGCGATGCGGTGCTCGCCATCGTTGCCGGCGGCGGCATCGCCGCGCTGGCCTATTCGCTGATGACGCTGCCGCCCAACACCATGTCCGGCGAGATGCTGCTGCGTTCACTGCCCGAGGCCTATGGCCACAACGTGGTCAACGTGATCCTGGTCGACTTCCGTGGCTTCGATACCTTCGGCGAGATCACCGTGTTCGGCATCGCCGCGCTGGTGGTGCACGCGATGCTGCGGCGCACGCGGATGGCGCCGGAGCAGATCATGCCGGGCCCGCCGATCAATCTGCCGGTGCCGGCCGATCTGGCCCAGATCATGTTCCCGCTGACGCTCACGGTGTCGATCTTCCTGTTCCTGCGCGGCCACAACGCGCCTGGTGGCGGCTTCGTCGCCGGCCTGGTGCTGGCGGTGCCGTTGCTGATCCAGTACGTGATCCAGGGCACCGAGTCGGTGGAATCGCGCTTCGGCTTCGACTACATCCGCTGCATCGGCCTGGGCCTGTTGATCGCCCTGCTCAGCGGCGTGGCCTCGATGCTGTTCGGCGTACCGTTCCTGACCAGTGGCCACCTCGACCTGGAGCTGCCGCTGATCGGCACCGTACCGCTGGCCAGTGCGATTGGTTTTGACACCGGCGTCTACCTGGTGGTGTTTGGCGGGGTGATGCTGATCCTGTCGATGATGGGCACCATCAAGCCCTCGCGCACCCGCAATGCCCGCAACGGCGAAATCGATATCCACCGCCGTTCGGCACGCACCGGGGAGATGCACTGATGGAACTGGCATTGGCAAGCGCCATCGGCGTACTGGCCGGCATCGGCGTCTACCTGCTGCTGCGTGCGCGCAGCTTCGATGTGATCCTGGGCATGACCTTCCTGTCCTATGCCACCAACCTGCTGATCTTCAGCGCGGGGCGGCCGGTCACCGGCAAGGCGCCGGTACTCAAGGACGGCGTGGCCACCAGCCTGGTGCACTACACCGACCCGCTGCCGCAGGCGCTGGTGCTGACCGCCATCGTGATCGCCTTCGCGATGACCGCAGTCAGCATCGTGCTGGCAATGCGCAGCCGCAGCGACAACCACAGCGACCATGTCGATGCGCATGAACCCGAATTGCCGGCTGAGCAAGCGGCCAAGTCGGAGGCTGGCGCATGAATCATCTGGTGATCCTGCCGATCCTGATCCCACTGCTGGGCGCTGCACTGTCGCTGTTCATCGAACACCGCCGCTACGGCCCCAAGGTGCAGCGCACGGTGGCCTGGGCCAGCATGGCCGCGCTGGCCGCGGCGGTGGCGTTGCTGTTCGCACAGACCAGCCAGGGCCAGATCTCGGCCTACCTGCTCGGTGACTGGCCGGCACGCCTGGGCATCGCGCTGGTGGCTGATGGCCTGGCGGGTTGGATGCTGCTCACCACCCTGCTGCTGGCCATCGCCTGCCTGTTGTACGCCTGCACCGGCTGGGACCGTCGCGCGCCGCATTTCCACGCGCTGTTCCAGTTCCAGTTGGTCGGCCTCAACGGCGCCTTCCTGACTGGCGATATCTTCAATCTGTTCGTGTTCTTCGAGGTGATGCTGATCGCCTCCTACGGCCTGCTGCTGTCCGGCGGGCGTGGCCTGCGCATGCGCATCGGCCTGCATTACGTAGTGTTCAACGTCACCGCCTCGACCCTGTTCCTGATCGCGCTGGGCATGCTCTACGCCACCCTGGGTTCCTTGAACCTGGCCGAGATCAGCCAGCGCATCGTCGAGCTGCCGCCCTCGCACCTGAAGCTGGCCAAGGCTGCCCTGGGCTTGTTGCTGCTGGTGTTCTGCTCCAAGGCCGCGCTGCTGCCGATGTACCTGTGGCTGCCGGAGTCGTATGCACGTGCGCCAGCCGCGGTCGCCGCGCTGTTCGTGATCATGACCAAGGTCGGCCTGTACTCGGTGCTGCGGGTGACCTCACTGTGGTTCGATGCCGATGCTGGCGCGATGAGCGGTTACGGCAGCGATTGGCTGTTGTGGGCCGGCATCGCGACCCTTGTGGTTGGCGCGCTGGGTGCGCTGGCAGCCACCCGCATGAGCGTGCTGGTGGCTTACCTGGTGGTGGTATCGGCGGCGACCTTGTTCATCGCCTTCGCGCTGGGCAACACCGGCACGATCTCCGCTGGCCTGTACTACCTGCCGCACAGCACCTTCGCCGCCGCTGCGCTGTTCCTGATCGCCGACCTGATGCGGCGCCGCCGCCAGCAGGCCGACCGCCGCCGCGACCACGAACTCAGCGTGCTGCCGGGCAAGACCGTGCCGGGCCTGTTGTTCCTGGTCGGTGCGGTAGCCGTTGCCGGGCTGCCGCCGCTGGCCGGTTTCCTGGCCAAGGCGGCGCTGCTCTCGGCCGTGCCGGAAGCACATACCACCGTGGTCTGGAGCGCCGTGCTGGGCAGCAGCCTGCTGGTGATCATGGGCCTGGCACGCACCGGCATCCGCCTGTTCTGGCATGTGCCCGGCGACGATGACAGCGCGCCTGCGCCCGAGCCGGTCGAAGCCCCGGCACGTCCGTTCGAAACCGCCGCTACCTGCCTGCTGCTCGGCTATGTGGTGCTGATGACGGTGTTCGCCGGGCCGCTGATGCGCCAGACCGATGCCATCGCCGCACAGTTGCTGGCACCGGACCAATACCTGAATGATGTACGCGGCACCATGCCGCAGGTGAGGCAGCCATGAGCGGACGTCGCCCCCTGCTGCGCCGGGTCTTCCCGTCGCCCGCCCTGTCGATCACCGTGGTCGCCTTCTGGCTGTTGATGTCCGACAGCTTCGACCTTGGCCAGTTGCTGCTGGGCATGCTGCTTGGAACCGTGATTCCGCTGTTCGCCGCGCGCCTGGACCGTGAGTTTGCCCGCCTGGGCTCGCTGCGCCCCATTCCCAAGCTGCTGGCGGTGGTGCTGTGGGACATCCTGGTGTCCAACCTGCGCGTGGCGGCGCAGGTGCTGGGGCCGGAGCGCAAGCTCAAGCCTGGCTTCATCTGGGTGCCGCTGGACATCGCCAACATCCACGGCATTGCCGCGCTGACCAGCTTCATCACCCTGACCCCGGGCACTGTGTCGGCGGCCTTGTCCGAAGACCGCCGCCATCTGCTGGTGCATGTACTGCACCTCGAAGATGCCACCGCCCTGATCAACGAGATCAAGAGGCGCTACGAAGCGCCGCTGATGGAGATCTTCCCGTGAACGGATACCAGATATTCGAAACCACCCTGATCGTGTGCATGCACGTGGTCGGCATCGCCATGCTGCTGTCGTTGTGGCGGCTGCTGCGTGGGCCAACCGTGCCGGACCGCATTCTGGCGCTGGATACCCTGTCGGTCACCGCCATCGCCGAGCTGATGCTGTTCGGCATGTACCTGGACTCGGCCATCTACTTCGAGGCCGCACTGATCATCGCCATGCTCGGCTTCTGCAGCACGGTGGTGCTGAGCAAGTTCGTGCTGCGCAGGGATATCGTCGAATGATCACCTTTCTGCAAATCGCGCTGTCGGCGTTGCTGGCCTTCGGCTGCATCTTCATCCTGATAGGTGCACTCGGCCTGGTGCGTTTCTCCGATTTCTTCAAGCGCCTGCACGCACCGACCAAGGCCAGCACGCTGGGGGTTGGCTGCGTCTTGGTGTGCTCGGTGGCGTACCACATCTTCCTTGGCCAGGACCCGCAGCCGCGCGAGCTGCTGATCACCGTGTTCCTGTTCATCACCGCCCCGATCAGCGCCCACCTGATGGCCAAGGCCGCACTGTCGCTGATGATGGAAAGCCGACCCGAGCCGCCGAAGGAATAGTGCAGAGCACCAGCTCCACCGGTAGTGGGGGGGGGGGGGGGGGGGGGGGGGGGGGGGGGGGGGGGGCGGGGGCGGGGCGCGGCGGGCCGCCCACGCGAGGGGGGGCGGGCGGCGAGGGGGGACCGGGACCGCGCGGGGCGGACCGCGCC
>NZ_JBRREG010000080.1:0-24081 GCF_056760155.1 Stenotrophomonas sp. STEN022 | reverse complement strand
AAAGCCGCGAAGCGGGCACGCCCCGCCCCACAAAACTGATCCCCAGCTGATGAGGCGGGAGCTGCGCGGCTAACCCCGCGCCCACAACCATCACATCCTGCGACTGCTTCAGCGCTTGGAATCGCGCAGCGCTTGCTGTTCGATCAGGGTCAGCGCGACGTTGTCGCGCAGGTAGGCGGGCTGCACCAATTCCGGTGCGATGGCTTCGCCGCGCAGCATCGCCGGCACCGCGATCTTCAGCACGTCGGCGGCGCTGGGCAGGGCCTGCGCGTCCACGCTGCTCAGCCGCGCCTGCAGTCGCGTGCTCAACACGCCCTCGCCTGCCGCAAAACCAGTGCCAACGCCGGCCCAGAGGCCGTCATCGGCTGGCAGCTGCACGGCGTCCGGCGCGACCAACAGCTCACGTTCCTGCAACTGCAGCTCGCCATCGGCATCGCGCAGATAGCGCGCTGCATACAACTCGCCCATGCGTGCATCGATGCAGGCAAGTACGCGTGGCACATCGGCCGGCGCACGCAGCGCCACGGTCTGCAGGGTCGATACCGGCAGCAAGGGCCGGTCCAGCGCCAAGGCAATGCCTTGGGCGATCGCAATAGCCAAGCGCACACCTGTGAAAGCACCCGGCCCGCGGCTCAGCGCGATGGCATCCAACTCGCTCCGGGCGACACCGGCTTCAGCCAGCAACTGCTCAGCCCACGGCAGGCTCAATTCGGCATGCCGGCGCGGCGCGACTTCAAACCGTTCCAATACCTGCCCATCCACATAGAGGGCGACGGAACAGGCTTCGGTGGCGGTTTCAAAGGCAAGCAGCTTCATGGCATCACATCAGGAAAGGGAGAACGGCGGCGCTTCGGAGCCAGCGTCGGCCGAAGCCGGCGTGCTGGCGGAATCCGCCTCCGGCGCCCATTGTCGCGCAAAGAAGGCCTGCACATCGGCCAGCGCGCGGGTACGGCGGAATGGCGGCAATGAATCCAGGAAGATCCGGCCATAACCGCGCGACAGCAGGCGCGGATCACACAGCACCAGCACGCCGCGATCGGTCTCGCTGCGGATCAGCCGGCCAACACCCTGCTTGAGCGCGATCACCGCTTGCGGCAGCTGCTCATCGCGGAACGGGTTGCCACCCTGGCGACGGATCGCATCCAGCCGCGCTTCGAACACCGGATCATCTGGAGCGGCAAACGGCAGCTTGTCGATCACCACCACGCTCAGCGCGTCACCAACCACGTCCACGCCTTCACGGAAGCTGGCAGCGCCCAGCAGCACACCATTGCCCGACTCACGAAAGCGCTGCAGCAGGCTGGCGCGTGGCGCCTCGCCCTGCACGAACAGCGGCCACGGGCCGTCGCGCAGCGCATCGGCGGCCTCGCGCAGCGCGCGGTGCGAGGCAAACAACAGGAATGCCCTGCCCTGCGACGCTTCCAGCACCGGCCGCAAGGTGGCGATCAAGGCCGCGCCATAACCACGCGCAGCCGGATCGGGCAGCTGCTGTGGCAGATAGCACAAGGCCTGCTGCTGCCAATCGAAGGGACTGGGCTGCACCAGAGTATCCGGATCATCCAGCCCCAAACGCTTGGACAGATGCTCGAAGCCACCATCCACGGTCAAGGTGGCCGAAGTGAACACCCACGCCGCCATCGAGCGCAGACGGTGCTCGCGCAACGGGCCGGACACGTCCATCGGCGTGCGCTGGCAGCGGAAGCCACGCGGCGTCAGCTCGTACCACAGCACGTCGTTGCCATCGTCGACGGGGAACAGCGAATCGCTGGCGGCTGGCGCGACACCATCTTCCGGCACAGGAACAGCGCCATCGATATCCCACTCGTCGACGGCGCCACTATCTCCGTCGTCCAACCAGCGCGACAACCGCGATACACCTTCCAAAGCGCGGGCATGACAGGCATCCAGCCCAGGCGAGGCTTCGCGTACAAAGTTCAATGCATCGCGCAACTGCGCCATTGCCGCAGCGACCGCATCAAACCCTTCAGCCACTGCGGGCACTGCAAGGGCGCGCCAGCGGGTACCACGCTGCGGCAGTTTTTCCATCGCCTCACGCAGTTCGCGCAGGGCCAATTCAAGCGTCGCCACCGGTTGCTGCAGGGTAGCCTGCGCACCAGCGACGCTGCGGCATTCGGCCATGCAATCGCGCGCCAGTTCCTGCCACGGGCGCATCCCGAAGCCTTCACCGAAGAAGTTGGCCGCAAGTTCGGGCAACTGGTGCGCCTCGTCGATGACGAATGCCTGCGCGCCAGGCAGGATCTCGCCGAAGCCTTCCTGCTTGAGCGCCAGGTCGGCGAGCAGCAGGTGATGATTGACCACCACCAGATCCGCCTCCTGCGCCCGCTGCCGCGCCTGCACCACAAAACAATCGCCCCAGAACGGGCAATCAGTGCCCAGGCAGTTGTCCACCGTCGAGGTGACCATCGGCAACAAGGGCGAGTCATCGGCCAGCCCATCCAACTCGGCTATATCGCCGTATTGGGTGCGACCGGACCAGGTGAGGATGCGCTGGAACTGCGCCACCTGTTCGGTCGAGGTGAAACGCGGCTCACCGCGTGCCTGATCCAGGCGATAGCGACATAGGTAATTTGCGCGGCCCTTCAGCAGAGCAGATCGATGACCGACACCCAATGCGGCGCGCACGCGCGGCAGATCACGGTGGTAAAGCTGGTCCTGCAGCGCGCGAGTGCCGGTGGAGACGATGGTCTTCAAACCGGACAGCAAGGCCGGTACCAGATAGGCGTAGGTCTTGCCGGTTCCGGTACCGGCTTCGGCCAGCAGCACATCGCGCTGCTGGAAGGTCTCGGCGATCGCGCCAGTCAAGCGCAGCTGCGCGGGGCGCGGCACGAACGCATCGAGCTGACGCGCAAGCGCGCCACCTTCACTGAGTGCTTCGCAGCTGGCGGTGACTAGGGAGGACATGGCATTGGTGCGGTGATTGGGAAACCGGGATTGGGGGTTGGTAAGCAGCAAATGAATATCTGCAGCAACTACCTGTATTCCATTCCAGCACTCCATTGACCATCGACACCCGGATGCTGCTTGCCAATCCCCAATCCCGACTCCCCAATCGCTGCCTAGAAGCGCTTGATCCCCGGCACCGTGCAACCTTCGATCTGCGCATGCGCGGAGACGGCATTCTCTTTTTCGGCGCGGGCCAGACGTGATTGTTCGATGGTAGCCCAGTGGCGGCGGCACAGCGGACCAGTACGCGAGCCCAGGTCCAGCGCCTTCCTGGCCAAGGTCTCAGCGCGCGCCCAGTCAGCCTGCAGCAGGGCGATTTCGGCGCGTTCCTGCAGGATGCCCGGGTCATCGGTCACCTGCAGCAGCGCCTCGTTCAAGGCTTCAGCTGCACCGGCGAGGTCACCGGCCTTGCGCTTGGCGATGGCGGTCTGGCGCAGATCATCCACCTGCGCATCGCGCAGCGGCTGTACTGACAGCTCGGTGTCATCGACACCGGCGATGGCATCGACCGCAGCCAAGCGCTGTGACGGCGTGGTGTTGTCAACCGCCGCCGGCTTTGCCGCCGGTGGTGCGCTGACGCAGCCAGCGAGTGACAAAGAAGCTGCAGCAGCAAGCAGCGCGTAGCGGATCAAAGGCTTGGTATTCATGGGCGGGATTATCGCGCAGGCGTCTGCGCAGCGGGGGCCGCAGCCGGTTCAGGTTCCTTGCGGTCCAGCCCCAGCCAACCACGCCAGCCGCCGCCGGACTGCTCCTGCGCCCCCTCGGCCCCCTCTTCCAGCGGTACTTCCGCCGGCACTGCACAAGGCACGTACTGCGGCGCGTAGCCAACCACGAACGGGAAGCGGCGTGCGCCCGGGCAGGATTCGTCGGTGGCATTGCTGCCTGCCGCTTCCACGTACTGCCAGTCCAGACCCTTGTTGTTCACGTGCAGGGCCTTGCTGGGCAGGTTGCGGAAGATACCCGACCACACCCGCATCGCGCCGGAAGCACCGAACAAGCCGGTCTGCTCGTTCTGGTCGTTGCCCATCCAGATCACCGCCAGATGGTCACCGGTATAACCGGCATACCAGCTGTCACGGCCGTCGTTGGAGGTACCGGTCTTGCCGGCGGCCTGCAGCCGCGACAGGCCATCGGCGTTCAAGCCGGAAGCAGTACCACTGGAGACCACTTGTTGCAGGCCGACGCTGATCAGGTTGGCAGCGATCGAGTCGCCCTCCTGTGCCGGCGCCGGACTCTTGTCATAGCGCTTGAGCAGCTTGCCCTGCGCATCGACCACGCCACGCACCGCATGCAGCGGCTGGATTTCACCGCCAGAGGCCAGGAACTGATACAGCTGGGTCATGCCGTAGGGGCTCTGGTCGGTGGAACCGAGAATCACCGCCGGATTGGACTCGGCCTTGAGCCCGGCCAACACATTCATCAGTTGGGTCAGCCGTTCCGGACCGACCTGCATGCCAACGCGTACCGTGGCCTGGTTGTAGGAACGGGCCAAGGCATCGATCAGGCGCACCGTGCCGTGACTGCGGTTGTCGGCGTTGCCCGGCGTCCAGTTGCGGCCGCGGCTGAGCTTGACGGTCACCGGTGAATCATCGACCCAGCTGGCCAGCGAGTAGCGATCCGGCTGCGCCAATGCCAGCAGGTAGACAAAGGGCTTGAGCAACGAACCAACCTGCCGCTGCGCGTCGATGGCGCGGTTGAAGCCAGGTTCGGACACATCACGGCTGCCGACCACAGCCAGCACATCACCGTTGTGCACGTCAGTCACCACCAAGCCGGCTTGCAGCTCCGGGCGACGCTTGTTTTCCAGCGCCTTGATGGTGTGCGCCACCGCGCCCTCGGCATAGGCCTGGGCCGACGGCGACATGCCGGTGAACACATTCAGGCCGGCGCCTTGCAGCACGCTTTCCGGGTAGTCATTGCCCAACTGGCGACGCACCAGATCAACATAGGCGGGGAAGCGGTTGGCGGCAGCGATACCTGCCGTCTTGGATACGCCCAGCGGTGCCTTGAGCGCACGTTGATACTCGGCGTCGTCGATCAACTTGTTTTCGTGCAGCTTGCCCAGCACGAAGTTGCGGCGGTCCAGCGCATTCTCGGGATTGCGCCGCGGGTCGTAGAACGATGGGCCCTTGACCAGACCGATCAGCAAGGCGATCTGCTCGCTGCTCAGCGAATTGAGGTCACGGCCAAACCAGAACTCGGCACCGGACGACACGCCATGGATGGCCTGTTTGCCGCGCTGGCCCAGATAAACCTGGTTGAGGTAGGCCTCAAGGATGGTGGACTTGTCGTAGCGCGCTTCCATGATCAGCGCGTACAGCACCTCGTTGAACTTGCGGGTGATCGTCTGTTCCTTGCCAATGCCGAGCAGGCCGCTGCGGGCCAGCTGCTGGGTCAAGGTGCTGGCGCCCTGCTTGGTCTCACCGCCGGTACGGATGGTCACCCACACAGCACGCGCGATACCACTGAGATCGATGCCGTGATGACGGGCAAAGTCCTTGTCTTCCACCGCCTGCAGGCCGGTGACCAGCAGCTCGGGAACTTCAGCCACCCGCACCAACCGGCGCTCTTCCTGTTTCTGCCCGTACAAGGTGGCGATACGTGCCGGGTCCAGCCGCGCGGCTTTCAGTGCCTTGCGGCTGCCTGCATCGCGCAACGAAGCCACCTGCCCGCCGGAAACCACCACATCCACCTTGCGCGCCGCGACGTTGCCATCAACGTCCACATAGCCGCGGCTGGAAATACTGAAGCTGCCGCCCTGCGCCTTATAGGTGCCGGGACTGTTGCCAGTGCCGTCATCGCGGTAACCGGAGGCCGCCAGCTCGGTCTTCAGCGTATTGGCGTTCATCGCCGTGCCCGGGCTGAGCACCAGCGGCCGCGCATAGACGCGGGTCGGGATCTGCCAACGCAGCTCACCAAAACGCTGGCTGACCTGACTGTTCAGGTACAGCGTATAGGGGATCATGAAACCCAGCCCCAATGCGGCTGCGGCCAATCCCCAGGTGATCAAGCGGCTCCGCCACACAGGGCTGTTGCCGTCGGTATCGTCGTCGAACTGGTCGGAATCGTGGCGTCGTGGCACAGGGATGCGAGAATGTGGTTTGCAATGAGTCTAACGCAGCCGCATCGTCGGGGGCGTTGACTGTCAGCCCCCTGCTTAAGCTGGAGTTCCAAAGGAATGTCGATTTCGCTGGCCGATGCGCGTTACGCCGTCAATCGCATCATCGGCCTGGTCCGTCGGGGCCTGGCCAGCCTGCGCACCCGCGGCTGGCGGGCAACCCTGCACCGGGTTGGCGTGCATACCCGCCGGCAACCGCCCGCTCAGCGCGAACCGCTGTACTTCCCTGCCAGCGCGCCGTTTGCGCCGTTCAGCCTGCCCAGCAGCGAGCGCCCGACGGCCAGCATCGTCATTCCGGTCTACAACCATTGCGCGCATACGCTGGCCTGCCTGCGCGCCCTTGCCGCGCATCCGCCCGCCGCCAGCTGCGAGATCCTGGTGATCGACGATGGCAGCAGCGACAGCACCCGCGCCTGGATGCAGCAGATCGATGGGCTGCGCTATCACCTGCGTGCCCAGAACGGCGGCTTCATTGCGGCCTGCAACGACGGCCTGCGGCTGAGTCGCGGCGACTACGTAGTACTGCTCAACAACGACACCATTCCCCAGCCCCGTTGGCTGGATGCACTACTGGAGACCTTCGCCCGCGTGCCCGAAGCCGGCCTGATCGGTGCCCAGCTGCTGTATCCGGATGGTCGTCTGCAGGAATCCGGTGGCGTGGTCTTCGCCGACGGCAGCTGCTGGAGCTACGGCCGCTTTGAATCGGCCGAAGATCCACGCTACAGCGCCTTGCGCGACGCCGACTATTGCTCCGGTGCAGCCTTGGCTATCCCACGGCTCTTGTTTGAAGAGCTGGGCGGCCTGGACAGCATCTATGCACCTGCCTACTACGAAGACACCGACCTGGCCTTCAAGGTGCGCGCTGCTGGACGCCGCGTGCTGGTACAACCTGCCAGCCGCGTCGTGCACGACGAAGGCACCAGCAATGGCACCGACACCAGCACGGGGGTCAAGGCCTACCAGGTCCGCAATCAAGCAGTGTTCGCCAAGGTCTGGCAGGACGCACTTGCGGCGCAGCCGGCAGTAGGCAGCGTACCGTCGCCAGCGCTGTTACATCGCCACCAGCGGCAGATCCTGATCATCGATGAGTGCCTGCCGCAGCCCGACCGCGATTCGGCCTCGCTGCGTCAGTTCAACCTGATCCGCATGTTGCTGGCAGAAGGTGCACATGTGGTGTTCCTGCCAACCCGCGGCGAGCCCGCCGGCCCGGCCAGCGAAGCCCTGCAGGCCATGGGCGTGGAGGTCTGGCATGCGCCCTTCCTCGACCGGGTCGGCAGTTGGCTGCGCGACAACGGCAAGCGTTTCGCCGTGGTCATGCTGGTGCGCTACCACGTTGCCAACGAATGCCTGCCCTTGCTGAAGCAGTTTGCTCCGCAGGCGCGTACCGTATTCGACACCGTCGACCTGCACTACCTGCGTGAACGCCGCGGTGCCGAACTGGCCCGCGACCAGCGCCTGCTGCGCAGCGCAGAACGCACCCGTGCCAGCGAACTGGCGGTGATGGGGGCCACCGATGTGACCTTGCTGGTCAGCGCCGCCGAAAAAGAACAGCTGGCGACCGACGCTCCGCAGGTACGGGTGGAGCTGATCTCCAACCTGCACGAAGTTGCGGGCGCTGGCGAAGGCTGGGCACAACGGCATGACCTGGTCTTCGTCGGCGGCTTCCGCCATCCGCCGAATCTGGATGCGATGACCTGGTTCATCGGCGAGGTATTCCCGCTGATCCATGCGCAGCGCCCCGAGATCCGCTTCCATTGCATCGGCGCCGATGTACCCGACAGCATCCATGCACTGGCCGCCGCCAGCCCCGGCGTACAGGTGCATGGCTATGTGCCGGATGTAGTGCCGTTCATGACCCGCATGCGCGTTGCGGTAGCACCGTTGCGCTTCGGTGCCGGGGTCAAGGGCAAGGTCAACCTGAGCATGGCCCACGGCCAGCCGGTGGTCGCCACCACCTGCGGCGTGGAAGGCATGCACCTGCATGACGGCCAGGATGTGCTGGTCGCCGACGGCAACCAGGCATTTGCCGCTGCAGTGTTGCGCCTGTATGACGATACCGCGCTATGGCAGCGTCTGTCGGACAACGGTTTGGCCAATATCGCCAGACACTTCTCGATGGATGCGGCGCGTCAGGCCGTGCAGCGGGTGTTCTTCACTCCATAAAGCACGCTGCACATCCAATTTCGACAAATGTAAGCGTGCGCACGCAGATTGCGGCGCACGCTTCACGATCGACCGCGCTCAACTGTCGCGCAATCGTCGGCGGGACAGCCATCGAGCTCAGCAATACACTGGATAGCGCCGACACAAGGCCGACACCTGCTCACGCACCTCGCCGGTCACTTCATCAAGCCTGCCTGTCCCAATACTGTCGAGCACGTCGGCAAGCAGCTCGGCCAACTGCTCGCATTCGGCGACGCCAAAGCCGCGCGTGGTCATCGCAGGTGTACCGATACGCACGCCCGAGGTCACGAACGGCGAGCGTGGGTCATTCGGCACCGAATTCTTGTTGGTGGTGATCCAGGCACGGGCCAGCGCGGCATCCGCTTCCTTGCCGGTGAACGGCTTGCTGGACAGGTCGATCAGCATCAGGTGGTTGTCGGTGCCGCCGGAGACGATCTGGTAACCACGCTGCTGCAACACCGCCGCCATCGCCCGTGCATTGGCTATCACCTGCCGCTGGTAGGTCTTGAACTCCGGCTGCAGCGCCTCCTTGAAGGCGATCGCCTTGGCTGCGATCACATGCATCAGCGGCCCGCCCTGGATGCCAGGGAATACCGCCGAATCCAGCCGCTTGTTGAACTCCGCATCCTGCCCCTTGCTGAGGATGATGCCGCCACGCGGCCCGCGCAGGGTCTTGTGGGTGGTGCTGGTCACCACGTGTGCATGCGGCAGCGGGTCCGGGTACTCGCCCGCCGCGACCAGCCCGGCCACATGCGCCATATCTACCCACAACAGTGCTCCGGCCTTGTCGGCAATTGCGCGCATGCGCGCCCAGTCCTTGTGCCGCGAATATGCCGAGAAGCCACCGATCAGCAGCTTGGGCCGGCTCTCCATTGCGATCCGTTCCATCTCCTCGTAGTCGATCAGGCCGCTGTGCGGATCAAGCCCATACGGCACGATCCGGTAGTGACGACCCGAAAAGTTGGATGGGTTGCCATGGGTAAGATGTCCGCCCTGCGCCAGGTTCATGCCCATCACCGTGTCACCCGGATTGGCCAGTGCCAGGAACACCGCCGCATTGGCCTGTGCACCGGCATGCGGCTGCACATTGGCGTAGTCGCAGTTGAACAGCTGCTTGACGCGTTCCAGCGCCAACCGCTCGGCCACGTCCACGTTCTCGCAGCCGCTGTAATAGCGCTTGCCGGGGTAGCCCTCGGCATACTTGTTGGTGAACACCGAATCCTGGATGGCCATCACCAGCGGACTGGCATAGTTCTCCGAGGCAATCAGCTCGACGTGATCGTGCTGGCGTTGCTGTTCGGCCTGCAGCGCCGACGCCAGCTCCGGATCGAAGTCGGCAAGATCGTTGGATGTGTCGTACATGGCAGTTGCTCCGTGCTTGAGTTGTTCGGTGGAATGCTCGACTTCGCTAGCGGTTGGCAGCGCATCCAGCCACGCGCCAAATACCGCCTGTGCTGCCCGTGGCAAGCTCGATGCTGCTGCCTGGGCCTGCCTGCGCAATACACAAGGATCGATACCGGCCTGGGCAAGCTCACAGGCATGTCCAACCAGCCACTGTTCGATCTGCTGCGGCAATGCTTCCAGATGGCACTGCAGCGCAAGCACATGCTCACCCACGCTGAATGCCTGGTTCGCGCACAACATCGTCCCGGCCAGAAGCGTCGCCCCCTCGGGAATCTCGAAGCGATCGCCATGCCAATGCAGCACCGGTACCTGCGCCAACGCAGCCAGTGGTGATGTGCTGCCCTGCGCGGTCAGCGTCAACGGCGCGAAACCGATTTCTTTCAAACCCATGCTGGCAACCTCCGCACCCAGTGCGCGTGCGATCAGTTGTGCACCGAGGCATATACCCAGCAGCGGCAACCTGCGCCGCAGTTGCCGCTGGATCAACGCCAGCTCATCAAGCAAGAATGGATACTCTCGCTCATCGAATGCAGCTATCGGCCCGCCGAGCACAACCAGCAGGTCGGGCTCCTCCAGGTTGCGCAGATCATCGCTGGCTGCTTCCAGATAGCGCACGCTGTAGCCGCGCTCGTGCAACAGCGACTGCAAGCTACCGAGGTCTTCAAAGTGCAGATGACGTATGGCAAGGGCCGTTTTCATTGCTCTGTTTCCGCAGCCACGTCATTGTTTGGCCAGTAGTAGCTGTCTGGCAGCGGGCGCGCACCGAATATCGCCTGGCCGACACGCACCACCGTGGCACCCTCTTCTATCGCGATCTCGAAATCGCCCGACATACCCATCGACAGTTCCTCAAGCGCGACACCCGTCAACACGTCCTGACGCAATCGGTCGCGCAGTTCGCGCAACAGCACGAAGCAGCGGCGCACACGCTCAGCCTCGGCCGAGAACACCGCCAAGGTCATCAGGCCACGCACGCGTAACGCGGGATAGGCGCTTAGTGCCCGCAAGTACGCGGCAACGGCATCCGGCGCCAGTCCGTACTTGCTGGCCTCGCCCGAAGTATTGACCTGCACATAAACATCCAGCGAACGACCCTCAACCTGTAGCCGACGTTCAAGTGCTTCGGCCAAGCGCAGGCTGTCCAATGCCTGGAACTCGCTGGCGAAGCGTGCCACGAGCTTTGCCTTGTTGGTCTGCAGGTGCCCGATGATCGACCATTGCAGGTCGCCCAGGTCCTGCATGGCCTGCCACTTACCTGCTGCCTCCTGCACTTTGTTTTCGCCAAGCACACGGCAACCCGCGGCATGGGCCAGGCGCAGGCTGGCCTCGGGTTTGGTTTTGCTGACCGGCAGCAGACGCACCTGCGCAGGGTCGCGGCCAACGCGCAGGCAGGCGGCGTCCATGCGCGCCCGCACCACGGCCAGGTTGTGGCGGAAATCCTCCACCGTCGTTGCCTGCGGATAGCGCCCATGTTGCGCGTGTTGGGTCTGGGTAGATGACGAATCAGCCATTGGCCTGCTCCTGTTTGTTGTTGGCGGGCGCTGGCTGGTTTCGCGGCGACCAGCGCCCATGCAACAGGGCATGCGCCAGCAAGCCGATAAGCAGGCCCCAGAACGCGCCACCGATGCCGAGCAAGCTGATGTTGGCGGCGGCCGCCAGGAAAGTGATCAGCGCCGCTTCGCGCGTGCGCGGCTCGGCCAGCGCCGTGGCCAGGCTGCCGCCTATCGTGCCCAGCAGTGCCAGCCCGGCCAGGGTGGCAATGAAAGTCACCGGCAGTGCCATGAACACCGCGGCCAAGGTCACCCCGAACACCCCGACCAGGATGTAGCACAGGCCCGCGGCAACCCCGGCAATCCAACGCCGCGAAGGGTCTTCATGCGCTTCGCGGCCGGTTGCGATTGCGGCGGTGATCGCAGCAATGTTGAAAGCATGCGAACCGAACGGCGCCATCAGCAGGGAACCGAGTCCGGTGACCGCCACGATTGGATTGGCGCTGGTCTTGAAGCCGTCGTTGCGCAGTACCAGCATGCCGGGCATGTATTGGCCGGTCAGGGTGATCAGGAACAACGGCAGCGCCACGCTGAGCAGCGCATTGAGCGAGAACACGGGCGTTGTCAGAACCGGTTTGGCCAGCTGCAGCGACACCGCCGACAGATCCAGCCGGCCCTGCAGCCACAGAAACGCCACCCCCAGCAACAGGATGCCGACAATGGCATAGCGCGCACTGACGCGCTTCAGCAATAGATAGGCCACGATCAACAAGCCTGCGAGCAGCGGATCAACGGCAAGCCCGGCAAACGCACGCGTGCCGAACTGCAGCAGGATGCCGGCCAGCAGGCCGGCGGCCACCCCGGCAGGAATCAACCGGATCAGCCGGTCGAACCAGCCTGACAGGCCCAGCACCACGAAGGCAGCGGCTGAAACCAGGTAAGCACCGATCGCTTCGTTGTACGGCGTTGTCGCCAGCGCCGTTACCAGAAAGGCTGCGGCAGGCGTGGACCACGCGGTGATGATCGGCGCACGACTCAGCCAGCTCAGCAGCAGCCCGCTGACCCCAACGCCAATCGACAGCGACCACACCCAGGACGCGGTCAGCTCGGGGCTGAGCCCGGCCACCTTGGCCGCCTGGAATACCAGGATGAAGGTGCCACCGTAGTTGACGATGACCGAGACCAACCCGGCAACGATGGGATGGATCAGGTCTGCCGGGCGCATGGCCCGGGAGGAAGCAGCAGCGGACGGCATGGCGAAGTTCGGACTCCTGGTGGCTGGCGCAGACCAGTGCGGCGGGTCCGTTTTTATCGGCCTAGAATGGTCGGATAGCTCCCACCATTTTCTACACCTAGGCCAGACCAATTGTTCAGGCACGCGCAACTTGAATCGGTGAAGGCCTGGGTCGTCGACCCTGCGCAACGCAGCCTGCCACTGCATGTCCGCATCCAGCGCGCGGTACGCCAGCTGATCCTCGACGGTGCCCTGGATGCGAGCAGACCGTTGCCGGCTTCGCGCGCCCTTGCTGCCTCGCTGGGCGTATCGCGCGACACGGTGGAAGCGGCTTATGGGCAGTTGCATGCCGAGGGTTTCATTGAACGCCGGGTTGGCAGCGGCAGCTTCGTCGCCGAGGGTGCACGCCGCCTGGGTGGGCGCGGCACCGCGCAGCGCACCAGCACTACGCAACAACCATTGCGGCTGAGCCAGCGCGGTGCTGCCATGTACCGCAATGGCGGGGTTCGCGAGTTTCTTGCGCCGCGCGCTTTCGTCCCCGGTGTACCGGAAACCCGCAACTTTCCAATGACCGTCTGGGAACGATTGCAGCGTCAGGTGCTGAAGGAATGGGGCAGCGCCGCCCTGTTGCACAGCCCGCCACAAGGCATGGCGCCGCTGCGCAAGGCCATCGCCGACTACGTCAATCTGGAGCGCGGTGCCCATGCCAGTCCGGAGCGGGTGCTGGTGGTGACCAGCTCACAGCAGGCCTTGACCCTGTGTGCGAGCGTGCTGCTCGATCCCGGTGAGCGCATCTTCATCGAGGACCCCGCCTATCACGGCGCGCGCAAGGCATTTGATGCCGCCGGCCTGGACTGTGTACCCATACCGGTGGATGCCGACGGCATGCGCGTGGACATGCTGCGCGACGCGCGGCAGCCGGCACGGGCGGCGTTCCTGACACCCTCGCACCAGTTCCCCAGCGGCGCGATGCTGGCGCTGGAACGACGACTGCAGATCATCGAATGGGCCAGGCAACAGCAGGCATGGATCATCGAGGACGACTACGACAGCGAGTTCCATTACGCCGGTAGACCGATGGCCTGCGTGCAGGGTTTGGATGCGCATCAGCGCAGCATCTACATCGGTACCTTCACCAAGTCGCTGTTTCCCGGCCTGCGCATCGGCTTCATGGTCCTGCCAAGCGAGCTGGTTGCGCCGATGACCATCGCGCGCACCTTGCTGGACGGGCATAGCGCACCAATCCCGCAACTGACACTGGCGCGCTTCATGGAAGGCGGGCATTTCGGTGCGCACGTGCGCGCCATGCGTGCGATCTACTGCGAGCGCCGGGATGTGCTGGCCAAACTGGTGCGCAGGCATCTGAAAGACTTCGTGGAGCCGCGCGTGCCCGATGGCGGCATGCAGATGCCCTGCGTTTTCATCCGCGATATCCCCGAGCAGCAGGCCATCGATGCGGCGCGCCGCGCCGGGATCGATCTGCTTGGGCTGAGCGGACTGCACGCCTGCAGCGAACAAGCGACCGCAGGCTTCCTGATGGGATTCGCCGCGCATACGCCCGATGAACTCGAGGTGGCAGTCAAAAAGCTTGTACAGGTGTTGCGTGTAGTTGCCCGTTGAAGACCTGAATCTGGATCATCGAACGCAGTTTTGGAGAGCGCAGCCATGCTGCGCAGGAGTTTTACAGGGAAAGCCTCAGCCGAGCATGGCTCGGCTCCACCCGCTTCATACCATCACAGCGCCCGCAAAAATCAACGCAGGGCGTTGCGGACACGCTCGCTGAAGCCGGCAATCTCCGGCGTCGCCGGATCGATTTCACGCGCCTGCAGCAGTGCCTGTTGTGCAAAGGCGGTATCACCGCCTCCCAAGCGCTCGCTGCCCACCGCAATCCAGCGCTGCGCCAGACGACGCCGTGCCGGTGCCAATGCCGGATCGGTCGGGGCAAGTGCCTGCCAGGCATCCAGGCAGGTACGCGCAGCGCGCAGCCGATTGCCGCGCAGGTTGTCGTCCAGACAGGTGCGCGCGGCCGGAAGTATCCTTGCCGCCGCGCGTTTGACCCGCGGATCCTGCGGTGCCAGCGCCTGTGCCGCCTTGAAGCGGTCGTAGGCACTGCTGCCTGGTGGCAACAACCATTGCTGGCGGGCCTCGGCTTCGTCGAGTTGTTTGAGCAGCGCCTTCAAGCGGCGCTCTCGCTCGCCAGCGCTGACCGGAACCTCCATCGATTGCCGGGCCTGTCGGGTGCGCTGCAATACCTGCTCAGCGGCGCCCAGTTCGGCGCTGTCGGGCGCCAACTCACGCGCATGCTGCAGGGCGCGCTCGGCTGGCTCAAACTGGAAATCCGCCGCCAGACGCAGCGCTTCCTGCACCTGTGCATGGGCGATGCGCTGCAAACCCTGGCGCGCGGCCGGATCCTCACCCGCCGCCAGCACCTGCTGGAATGCATCGGCTGCACGCTGCAGGCGACCGCGCGCCAGATCGCGCTCGCCCTGCTGGCGTCGTTGCTCCAACGCAGCGTTCATCACCGCCTTGACCGCCGGCAGATTGGCGTGACCGGCGTCATAGCGCTCCACCCGCTGCAGCAAGGCCGCCGCGGCGGCCAGATCACCGCGGTCTGCGGCGCGGGTTGCCTGGGTAAGCAGGTCTGACAGCACTTCATCGCGCCCTTCCAGCGCCTGCATCTTGTCCGGCTGCAACGCCAACACACGTTGATACAGCGGCAGGGCTGCGTCCGGCGCATCATCCAGACGGCCCTGCGCCTGCGCGGCCTCGGCCTGCTGCAACAGCTGCTCTATCCCGTCATGCCCGGGCACCGCGTGCTGCAGTTTGGCCGCCAGCAGATCAATCTCGGCAGAAGGTGCCTGCAGCTGTCGCGCCAGCGCCAGGCTGTTCGCTGCAGCTTCGCGATCCCCTGCCGCCAACTGCGCGCGCGCCTGTGCAAGCGCCGCCTGCGCGGTCTGCACCAGTGCGTTCTGCACATCGCTGCGGTCCGGGTCCAGCGCGGCGGCAGCTTCAAACAGCTCACGTGCCCCGCGCCCGTCGGCGGCGCTCAAGCGCCCCTCGCGCAGCGCCTGGCGACCGTCATCGAGCAGCTGCTGGATCTTGGTTTCCGGCCACAGCCAGTCGGCCAGCGGCTGCCGGAACAACGCCAATATCAGCGCCAAGGCGGCCACGCCGATGGCTATCGAACGCCAGGCACGCGGGCTGTTCCAGCCACGCGCCACCCACCAGCGCCCGTACAGCCGCAGCTTGTCGCCGAGTGTCTCCAGTCCCTGTTGGCCGCGCTGACGCCAGTTCTCCATGCGCCAAGCTTACCTATCCCAGCCTTCGCGCATCATCTACGCCGGGCAAGGCGTCGAGTTTTCCGAGCAGGGTGGACAGCTGGCCGTAGTCGCTCACCTTCAAGCGCAGGCGCAATTGGATACGCCCACTCTCGCGCAGGCTGTCGCTGTTGATCTCCAGCACATAGGCGTCTTCCTGCGCGATCAGGTTGGTGATGTCCTTCAACAACCAACGCCGGTCAACCGCACGCACCATCACGTCCACTTCATAGCCGGTGCCGGTGCGTCCCCACTCCACCGGCAGCACCCGTTCCGGATGGGCGGCCGACAAGCGTGCCAGCGACGCGCAGTCCATGCGGTGCACGGTGACGCCACGGGTGCGGGTGAGATAGCCGGTGATAGGCTCACCGGCCACCGGCTGGCAGCAACGCGCCAGCTGCACCAGCAGATTGCCCACGCCCTGTACGGTGAAGTCGGTCTTGCCGATGTTGCCGCGCCGCGCAGTAGGCCTTGGCAGTACCGGCGCTGCTGGCTGTGAGGCGGCTTTTTCAGCCTCCAACAACGCGCGGCTGACCTGATTGGGTCCGGTATCGCCGAGCGCAACCTGGATATACAGATCGTCGACGCTGTCGGCGTGGAACTTGCGCGCCGCAACCATCAGGTCCGAATGCTGCAAGCCCAATCGCTTCAGTTCACGGTCCAGCAGCTCGCGGCCGGCCTGCACGTTGCGGGCGCGATCGAGCTTGTGGAACCAGTTGCGGACCTTCTCGCGCGAACGCCCGCTGGCCAGGAATCCATTGGACACCAGCAGCCAGTCGCGCCGGGGGTCAGCTTCCTTGCCGGTGAGGATCTCGACGCGGTCGCCGCTGCGCAGGCGGTAGGTCAGCGGCACGATGCGGCCATTGATCTTGGCCCCGCGGCAACGATGCCCGACCATGGTGTGCACGTGGTAGGCGAAATCCAGCGGCGTGGCGCCCGCCGGCAGGTCCATCACCTCGCCCTTGGGGCTGAGCGCATAGACCCTGTCCTCGATCAGCTCGGCGTCCAGCGCGCCGGCCAGATCATCCGCACTGCCGGGCTCCTGTGCCTGCTCCAGCAGCTGCCGCATCCAGGTGATCTTGCGATCGAAGGCCTTCTCCGCGCCCTTGCCGCCTTCCTTGTACTTCCAGTGCGCAGCCACGCCCAGCTCGGCCTGCGCATGCATCTCATGGGTGCGGATCTGCACTTCGATGGTGCGCCCTTCCGGGCCGATCACCGCCGTATGCAATGAACGGTAATCATTGGCCTTGGGGCGCGCGATGTAGTCATCGAACTCGCTGGGAATGGGCGTCCACAGCGCATGTACCACGCCAAGCGTGGCGTAGCAGGCGCCGACGTCCTCAACCATTACCCGCACCGCGCGCAGGTCGTACAGCTGCTCGAAGGCCAGCTGCTTTTTCTGCATCTTCCGCCAGATGCTGTAGATGTGCTTGGGTCGGCCACTGACTTCACCACGGATGCCCTGCTCGGCCAGGGCCGCCGACAGCTTCTTCTTCACCGCCTCCACATAGCGCTCACGGGCGATGCGGGTTTCGTCCACCTCGCGGGCGATATGGCGGTAGGTGTCCGGCTCGAGGAAGCGGAATGCCAGGTCCTCCAGTTCCCACTTCAACTGCCAGATACCCAGCCGGTTGGCCAGCGGTGCGTGGATGTCGCGGGTCAGCTGGGCCAGCGCGCGCCGCTCTTCGGCGGGCAGCTTGTCGGCCGCACGCATGCAGGCCAGTTGCCGTGACAGCAGAATAGGCACCACCCGCAGGTCATGGATGATCGCCAGCAGCAGCCGGCGCAGGCCTTCGCTGTTGCGCCCGGCTTCGCGCCCGGCGTGCAGCGCCCACACCTGGTCCGCAGCCTCCTGCCCGTCCAGCAGCCCGGTCACCGCAGTGGCACTTGGCCCCAGCGGCAGCTCGGCCACGCGCGCGCGCAGCCCAGGCAGATCAAACAGCAGGGCGGCGGCGATCACACTTTCGTCGGCGGACAGCAACGCCAGCGAATCCAGGGTATCGGCAAGTACCGGCCAGGACAGGCGCGGCGACACATCCGTGTCCGCTTGCTGCCAGCAGGCCAGCAAGGCCTGACGCAGCGGCTCGGACAGGGCTCGGGTTGAGGCGCGCTGCAGCAGCGCTTCCAGACCGGGGGTGGGGGAACTGTTCACAGCATTCAATTACGGGCGGATGCCCCTACACTAGCGCCCACCCTCTCTGGGAACAATGTTCATGAAGCTGCCCCGCCTTGCTGTACTGCTTGCCGCTACCGCTTTGTCGTCGTACCCATTCACCAATGCACTCGCCCAGCGCGTGGTGCAGGGGGACCTGCAACAGCAGATGTCCGCTGCCGAATTCAATGCCGCCGGCCTGAACAAGCTCAGCCCCGAAGAGCTGGTCACACTCAACAATTGGCTGCAGGGCAAGGTGGCGCAGGCTGCCAGCGTTGCAGTGGAACAGGCGCGCGAAGAAGGCCGCCAGGAAGTGATCGTCAAGAACCGCGGTTTTTTTGACTTCGGCTCCCAAGATCCGATCGAAGCTGTGCTGGCAGGTGAATTCCGCGGTTTCGGCAAGGGCCGCCAGTACACCCTGGACAACGGCCAGGTCTGGGAACAGACCGATGACACCAGCGCTGGCGGTTTGCGCAAGCAGGATCCAAAGGTACGCATCACTCCCGGCATGATGAACGTGTGGTACCTGCAGATCGACGGACTCAATACCCGTGCCAAGGTCCGCCGTACCAAGTAACCGCACCTACCCTGCCCCGGCCGCATCAGTCTGGGCAGGCGCTCCCCATGTTCTTCTTCAGCCTGTGAGCCTGCCTTCGCCATGCGCATATTCGCTCTGACCCTGCTGTTGCTGTTGCTGTTACTGCCTGCCAGCGCGGCCGCACAGGTATACAAATGCAAAGGCAAGTCCGGTGAAACCGTGTACTCCGAGCATCCCTGCGATGCCCGTGCCGAGCCGATGAAGCTGCGTGAATCAGCGGTTTCAGCCCCGGCGCCGCAGCAACCGGCAGTCTCCGAGGGCGAGCACGAAGGCGCAGGCGAAGGTGAGCAGGCAACAGCGCCAGCCAACAGCGAGGAGCTGGCACGGGCACGCGACGCTGAACGCAGCTGCATCAGCACAGCCACTGCGTCCATCTATGGCTCTTCCAATGACCGTGTCGGCACCCTGCAGCAGCAGATGGGCATGCTCAACGAACAGCTCGCCGCAGCCCAGGATGCACAACGCAGCAAGGCCTTGCGGGAACGGATGGCAACCTTCCGCCAGGCCATCAGCCGCGAACACGCCAGCGCCCACGCGCAGATGAACACCGCCCGTCGCGCCTGTGTCCAGCAGCACCGCCCGGGTGCGGCCGCCGCGCGCTGAACGCAGCTGCGCTCAGCTGCGCAGGGCTGCCACCCGCTGCGCCAGCTTCTTGGCCGAGATGCCGGAACGGAAGCCCAGCTCCTGGGCGAACAACGACACCCGCAACTCCTCGATATCCCAGCGCAAGGCCGCCCATTGTGGGCGCTGGGCCAGACCTTGCACACGTGCTTCCTGCAAGGCATCAACGAAGGGCTTGAGCTCCAGCATGCGCGCCTGATCACGTGGTGGATCACGCTTCGCGCGTTCGGCACGCAGGATCATCGCCTTCAGATAGCGCGGGAACTGCGCCAGCGCATCGGCCGGGGTCTCGCGTAGAAACCCGGCATGCACCAAACCGGCCAACTGCGCCTGCATATCGTCCAGATTGCCGCGTGCCCAACCCATCAACGGTGACTCCAGCTGCGGCTTCAACTCACCGGTCAGGCCGAGGATGCTTTCGGCCAGCTTGAGCCGCTCCATCGCCTCGCCGAACAGACGCTTACCGGCATCGGCCCAGCGTTGTTGGAAGGCTTCCGGTGTGCGTATCGCTTCCAATCCATCGGCCAACACCGCGTTCACCGCCGCATCGACCAGATCACCCCGCAGCCGTTCCTGCGACTCGATGGATGCATACAACAGGCCGGTCTTCGGCGACACCGGCAGCTGCTTGCGTGCCTGCTTGAGCTTGTCGGCCAAAGCGATCTCCAGCAGGCGGCGTACGCCCTGCGGATGCGCCAATGCGGCTTCATTCCGGTCGGCGAAGATGCGCAGCGCGGCAGCATCGCCGGTATCGACCAGCGCAGGATAGGCCGGTACCCCGGCTTCACCCGGAACCTGCTCGGGAATCGCGGTAGTCGGAAATTCGCGCAGCCCCTCGGCAGCCAAGGCCGCGCCTGCACGAGCTGCAAATGCGCTACCGGCGCGATCACCAAAGCGGGCACGCAGCGCCTCCAGGTCACGCGACATGGCGAGCAGCTTCATGCCGTCGTTCTCGCCGGAAGCAGACAACTTTCCACGTGTTGCGCCAGCAGAGGTCACTTCAAACAGCCGCAGATTCATGCGCAGGTGCGGGTCCAGCAACTCCACGTCGAAATCCGTGGCCGCGACCATCGCACCGGTGGCTTTGGACAGGAAGCGCGCCAGCTCGCCACGGATGTCGTCAGCCGACGGTTGCGCCCAGGCTTCCGCAAACGCACGGCCAAAATCCGGCGCCGGCACATAGTTGCGGCGCATCGCCTTCGGCAGGCTGCGGATCAGGGCCGAGGCCTTGTCCGCAACGAAGCCGGGGGCAAGCCATGAAAGGCGCGCCGGGTCCAGTGCATTGAGCAGGTGCAGCGGCACGTCGAGGGTGACGCCATCCTCCTCGCTACCCGGCTCGAAGCGGTAATGCATGGCCAGGCGCGCATCCCCCAACGGGAAATACTTCGGATAGCGATCCTGCTCACTGCCCTCGCCCGGCAACAGATCGGTCAGTGACCAGTGCAGGCTGCGGCGCTGTTCCGGCGATAAAGCTTTCCACCAGCCATCGAGCAGATTGGCCGAATGGATATGCGATGGCACCCGATCCAGGTACCAGCGCGCCTGCCAATCCTCGTCGGCAACGATGCCGGCACGGCGCAGCTTGGCTTCCTCTTCGCGCGCCTGCTCCAGCAGCTTCATGTTGTCGGCGACAAAGCCGGCGCGGGTGTTGATTTCGCCGGTTACCAGCGCCTGCCGCACGAAGATGTCGTGCGCTTCACCGGGATTGATCCTGCCGTAATGCACGGGCTTTTTCGGTGCCAGCACCAAACCGAACAGGCTGATCTGTTCCGAGGCCAGTACCTGGCCCTGGGCACGCGACCAATGCGGATCGAAGTGCTTGCGTGCCAGCAGATGCGGCAGTTCGGCGATCACCCAATCCGGCTCGATCGAGGCATTGGTCATGCCCCAGACGCGCGCCGTATCCAACAGCGTGGCACTGAGCACCCACGATGGCGGCCGCTTGGCCAGCGCCGAACCCGGGAACAAATGGAAGCGACGCTGACGCGGCGCCTGGAAATCGCCCTTGTCGGTGCGATGACCGATCTGGGTTGGCAGGCCAGCCAGCACCGCACGGTGCAGCGTCTGGTAAGCCGCTATGCGCACTTTGTCCGGAATGGAGGAAAAACCGGGGTCAGAGTCTGGTTTCTCCCGAACTTTTCCCGCCCCGGAAGCGCCAAGTGGGAAACCCGACTCTGACCCCGGTTTTTTCCCCTCGCGGGCCAGACGTGCGGCCTTGTGCTGCTCGCCACGCGTGGCTTTGCGCTTGGCCTCGGCATCACCACCGGCGGGCATGGCCGGCGGCACCGACAACAGCGCCTTGCCGAACCCTTCGTCCTCGCCCATCGCCCAACCGAACTCCTCGCACAGCAGGAGCAGCTGGCGGTGCAGCTCGCGCCATTCGCGCATGCGCAGGAAGCCGAGGAAATGCCGCCCGCACCAGTCGCGCAGTTTGGACTGAGTGAGCTCTTCGTGGGCGTCGCGGTAGGCATTCCACAGCCGCAGGATGCCGAGGAACTCGGAGCGTGCGTCGGCAAACAAGGCGTGCGCGTTGTCGGCCGCCTCGCGTGCTTCCGGTGGCCGCTCGCGCGGGTCCTGGATGCCGAGGAAGGAAGCAATCACCAGCATCTCACGCAGGCAGCCGCCCTTGTGCGCGGCCACCAGCATGCGCGCCAGTTTCACGTCCACCGGCAAGCGTGACATCTGCCGGCCGATGTCGGTGAGCTTGCGCGAGTCGTCGATGGCGCCAAGCTCGACGAGCTGCTGCCAACCGTCGGCCACCGCGCGCTCGTCCGGCGCTTCCAGGAAGGGGAATTCGTCGATCTTGCCCAGGCCCAGCTGCAGCATGCGCAGGATCACGCCGGACAACGAAGAACGGCGAATTTCCGGATCGGTGAACTCGGATCGGCTCAGGAAATCAGCCTCCGAGTACAGTCGGTAACACACGCCCTCGGAGATACGACCGCAGCGACCCTTGCGCTGGTTGGCGCTGGCCTGCGATACCGCTTCGATATGCAGGCGATCGAGCTTCTGCCGGGGGCTATAGCGTTTGACGCGGGCAAAACCCGGATCAACCACGTAGCGGATGCGCGGCACGGTCAGCGAGGTTTCGGCGACGTTGGTGGTCAGTACCACGCGTCGCTTCGGGCCGGGATTGAATACCCGGTCCTGGTCCTTGGCCGAAAGCCGCGCGTACAGCGGCAGCACTTCGGTTTCGCGGTATTTGCGACGTTCCAGGGCCTGGTGGGTATCGCGGATCTCGCGCTCACCCGGCAGGAAGATCAATACGTCGCCGCGCGCATCGCTGCGGGTGATTTCATCGACGGCAGCCACAATGGCCGAGACCGGATCCATCGCCGACTCGTTGTCCGCCTCGGTGCGCTTGCCACGCGCAGGCGCAGCTGCGCTGTCGGTGCTCTGGCCCATTTCCTCCAATGGCCGATAGCGTACCTCCACCGGGTAGGTACGGCCTTCGACATTGACCACCGGCGCATTGTCGAAGTGGCGCGAAAAGCGCTCGGTATCGATGGTGGCCGAGGTCACGATCAACTTCAGGTCCGGGCGCTTGCGCAGCAGCTGCTTCAGGTAGCCCAGCAGGAAGTCGATGTTGAGGCTGCGCTCGTGCGCCTCGTCGATGATCAAGGTGTCGTAGCGCGACAACCAGCGGTCCGAGGCGATTTCGGCCAGCAGGATGCCGTCGGTCATGAACTTGATGCGGCTGTCTTCACCGACCTTGTCGGTGAAGCGCACCTGGTAACCGACCACCGTACCCAGTTCGGTCTGCAGTTCCTCGGCCACGCGCGCAGCCACCGCACGGGCGGCAATGCGCCTTGGCTGGGTGCAGCCAATCATGCCGGCCTCGCCACGACCGGCCGCCAGGCACAGTTTGGGCAGCTGGGTGGTCTTGCCGGAGCCGGTCTCGCCAGCGATGACTACCACCTGATGGGCACGGATCAGTGCGCTGATCTGCTCGGCTTCACGTGCGATCGGCAGCGCTTCGTCCATGCTGACCGCGATCGGCCGCGCGGCGCGCTGCTGGCGCTGCGCGTGCGAGCGCTGCAGCTGCTGCTGGAAGGCCTGCTCGGCCCCCGCGTCCGCGGGCTTGCCCTGCCAGCGCGACAGCAGCCCCAACAGGCGGCCACGGTCACGGCTCATGCCCCCGTCAATCGCGGGGCGGGCAGCGCGCAGGCGCGCGGACAGGTCTTTCTCGATAGTGCTCATCAATCGTTCAACGTGAAAACTTGAAATGCAGGTATGGTGCGCAGAGCGCTATTGTGTAGCTATTCAACCCGCCAAGGAGAAAAGCGTCATGGCCAAGGCCAAGAACAGCAGCAAACCAGAAGCCGGAAAGAAGAAGCAGGCCGTCGCAGCAGCTGCCACCAGCACCGAGATCGGCAAGAAGAAGCTGGCCGCCGCCGCGCCCTCGGCCCCCGCTGTCAATATTGGGATCAAGGACGCAGATCGCAAGAAGGTCGCCGACGGCCTGTCGCACTTCCTGGCCGATTCTTACACGCTGTACCTGAAGACCCACAACTTCCACTGGAACGTCACCGGGTCGATGTTCAACTCTCTGCACAACATGTTCATGGACCAGTACACCGAGCAGTGGAACGCCCTGGACGAGATCGCCGAGCGCATCCGCGCCCTGGGCTTCAACGCGCCGGGCTCCTACCGCGAGTTCGCTGCACTGACCTCGATTGCCGAGGAGCCGGGCCTGAATGACAGTGCCGACTGGCGCGAGATGGTCCGCCAGCTGGTGGTCGGCAATGAAGCTGTCTGCCGGACCGCACGCAAGGTGCTGGACCAGGCCGATGACGCCGACGACGCCCCCAGCGAGGACTTGCTGACCCAGCGCCTGCAGATCCATGAGAAGTATGCGTGGATGCTGCGCTCCTTGCTGCAGTAAAGGGTTCGACGCAGTACCTGTAGTGGGGGGGGGGGGGGGGGGGGGGGGGGGGGGGGGGGGGGGGGGGCGCCCGCCGGGGGGGGGCGGGGCCGCGGGGGGGGGGGGGGCGGCCGC
>NZ_JBRREG010000079.1:0-24141 GCF_056760155.1 Stenotrophomonas sp. STEN022 | reverse complement strand
AAACGGCTTAGGTTGCATGCGGGGGTGGTTAAAAAACTAATGGGCCCGGCCGGCCCCCCTTTCTGCATGTGCTGACAGAGCTTTTGCGGGAGCGGCGTCAGCCGCGAAGCAGGTGCATCTCCAGGTTGCGAAAGCGCTGATCGCTGAAGCCATTCCAGCTTCGCGGCTGACGCCGCTCCCACATTGCTGGGCCGATGCTCTCAGCGCAGCTTTGCCAGCGCCTGGCCCAGCTGCACCGGGCTCTCGGCCGTCAGCGAGGGATCAAAGTCGGCAACGCCGGGCGGCAACAGCACGATTACCGTGGAGCCGTAATTGAAGCGTGCCATCTCGGCGAAGCGTTCCAGGGTGATGCCCTTGCTGCGCCAGTCCTTGCGGGTGATGCGGTCGCCGTAGGCGGGGATTTCCTCGCCGCTCCATATCGTCTCCACGCCGCTGACCAACAGCGCGCCGACCATCACCTGCACCATCGGCCCGAAATCGGTGTCGAAGTGGCAGACCAGGCGCTCGTTGCGGGCAAACAGGCGCGGCACATTGGCCACCGCATCGGTGCCAACGCTGAACAGCCGGCCCGGCACATGTACGGTCTCGCGCAGGGTGCCGGTCCAGGGCATGTGCACGCGGTGGTAGTCGCGCGGCGACAGATAGACCGTGGCATACAGGCCGTTGTTGAACGGCACCGCGTCGGCGGCATCGCCCAGCAGCTCGGCGGCGGTGAACGACTGGCCCTTGGCCTGGAAGATGCGGCCATCCTCGATCGGGCCCAGCTGGCTGATGCGGCCATCGGCCGGCATGGTCAGGGTGCGCGGGTCGGCGGCGGCCACGCGTGCACCTGGCTTCAGCGCGCGGGTGAAGAAGGCGTTGAAGCTGGGGTAGCTGCGCGGATCGGGATTGGCGGCTTCGGCCAGATTGACGTTGAACTTGCTCGATACCGTGTCGATCAGCCAGCGCGAGATGCGCGGGTTCTGCGAATAGGCCAGCGAGCGGGCCATCGACGACAACAGGCGGTGCGGCAATACATAGGTGAGGCTTGTAACCAGACTCATGGTGCGGTTTTCTCGGTGAGCTTCTTCAGGTCGCTGGCAATCGCCTGCGGGTTGAACGGGGGGCGCATCAGGCCGGCCAGCCGACCCTGCGGGTCGAGCACGGCGATGCTGGCGGAGTGATCCATGCTGTAGTCGTCCGGGTTCTGTTCGAAGTGCTTGCCCGGTGCCTTCTGGAACACCATGCCCAGCGAGGTGGCAAAACGCTCCAGCGACGGCACGTCGGCGGTGGCGGCAATGGTGTCCTTGTGGAAGGCATGGGCGTACTCGCCCAGGCGGTTCGGGGTGTCACGCTCGGGGTCCACCGAGACCAGCACCACGCGCGGGCGCAGGCTGTCGGGGATGGTCTCCCATTGCTTCTGGGCCTGGGCCAGCTCGGTCAGGGTGGTCGGGCAGACATCCGGGCAGGAGGTGAAGCCCAGGAATACCAGGGTCCAATGGCCGCGCAGCTCGCCCGGGATCAAACGGGTGCCGTCGGACTGGGCCAGGTCGAATTCCGGCAGGGTGCGCGGGGTGCCATAGAAAATGATGCTGCTGGTGCCGTCCGTGCCCTTGTTGGAGGGCCCGAAGACCTTCTGCGCCAACCCCAGGCCGAGGCCGGGGGCCAGGGCGTGGCCAAGGATGTTGCGGGTATTTCGATTTAACAGGCGCGGGGGCTTCCGGTGGTATACGGGGGCGGGAGGGGAGGCCCGCGGCGGGCGGGATACGGGAGTGTAGGGGATTGCAGGCGTACACCCCGGCCGTTTGGCGGGCGTTTGCACCCCTTTGGAGGGCCATTGCCGAAGTTTCGGCTGCAACTTGGCAATCAATATACCGGCCAGGTGCCTATAATCGCAGACCTTTCAAGTGTTTCCGTATTGCCATGACTGCCGAAGCGGCCGCTGAACTCCAAACGATCGTCGATCTGATCCGCTACGGCGCAAGCCGTTTCAATGCTGCTGGCCTGACCTTCGGCCACAGCTATGACAATGCCCTGGACGAGGCGACCCAGCTGACTCTGCACAGCCTGCACCTGCCGCCGGACCTCGGCCCGGCCTACGGCACGGCGCGGGTACTGCTGGAAGAGCGGCAGCAGGTGCTGGCGTTGTTCCAGCGTCGTATCGACGAGCGCCAGCCGGCAGCCTACCTGACTGGTGAGGCCTGGTTCGCGGGTTTGAGCTTCAAGAGCGACTCGCGCGCACTGGTGCCGCGCTCGCCGATCGCCGAGCTGATCCTCAGCGGCTTCGAGCCGTGGCTGGCCGGTCGCGACGTCAACCGCGCGCTGGACCTGTGCACCGGCTCGGGCTGCATCGCCATTGCCATGGGCCACTACTACCCGAACTGGCAGGTGGACGGCAGCGACGTCAACGACGCCGCGCTGTCGCTGGCGGTGGAGAACAAGAAGCGCCTGCTCGCCCACAACGTGGAGCTGGTCAAGAGCGACCTGTTCGCCGGCCTGCAGGGCCGCGTCTACGACCTGATCGTGACCAATCCGCCCTACGTCACCAATGACGAGACCGACGCGCTGCCGAAGGAATACCAGCACGAGCCGGACCTGGCGCTGCGTGCAGGCGATGACGGCCTCGACCTGGTGCTGAAGATCCTGCGCGATGCGCCGGACCACCTGACCGAAGACGGCCTGCTGATCTGTGAAGTGGGCGATTCCGAGCAGCACCTGATCAAGCTGCTGCCGGAGGTCTATATGTCCTGGATCGAGTTCAAGGTCGGGCAGATGGGCATCTTCGCTGTCGAAGCGGCTGAGCTGCGTGCGCACCATGCGCGCATCGCCGAGTTGGCTGCAGCACGTTCCTGAGTCACGCTGTTGCCGTCACTCCGCGTTGGCGGAATGACGGCAACGGCCGGCGTAACCGCAAGAGCACAACGGCATTGAATACATTCGGACAACTCCTCCGCGTCACTACCTTCGGTGAATCCCACGGGCCGGCCATCGGCTGCGTGATCGATGGTTGCCCGCCCGGTCTGGAAATCAGCCCCGAAGAATTCACCCACGACCTGCAGCGGCGTGCTACCGGCAAGAGCCGCCACACCTCCGCGCGGCGTGAGGCCGACGAGGTCGAGATCCTGTCCGGGGTCTATGAAGGCCGCACCACCGGTACGCCTATCGCGCTGCTGATTCGCAACACCGATCAGCGCAGCAAGGACTACAGCAACATCGCCCAGCAGTTCCGCCCGGGCCATGCCGACTACAGCTACTGGCAGAAGTACGGCATCCGTGACCCGCGCGGTGGCGGCCGGTCCTCGGCGCGTGAAACCACCATGCGCGTGGCTGCTGGCGTGGTTGCTAAGAAGTGGTTGCTGCAGCGCTTCGGCGTCAGCGTGCGCGGCTACCTGTCGCAGCTCGGCGAAATCACCCCGGCCGGTTTCGACTGGAGCGCGGTGGAAGACAATCCCTTTTTCTGGCCCGATGCCAACCAGGTGCCCGAGCTCGAGACCTATATGGATGCGCTGCGCAAGTCCGGCGATTCGGTTGGTGCGCGCGTGACCGTGGTTGCTGATGGCGTGCCGCCGGGTTGGGGTGAGCCGATCTACGGCAAGCTCGATGGCGATATCGCCGCCGCATTGATGAGCATCAATGCGGTCAAGGGCGTGGAGATCGGCGACGGTTTTGCCAGCGCCGCGCAGAAGGGCACCGAACACCGTGACCTGATCACCCCGCAGGGCTTCCAGTCCAACCATGCCGGCGGCATCCTCGGCGGTATTTCCACCGGCCAGCAGATCGTCGCCTCGATGGTGCTCAAGCCCACCTCCAGCCTGCGCCTGCCCGGCGCAACCGTGGATACGGCCGGCAACGCGGTGGAAGTCATCACTACCGGTCGCCATGACCCCTGTGTCGGCATCCGTGCCACGCCCATCGCCGAGGCGATGCTGGCGCTGGTGCTGATGGACCAGGCCATGCGTCATCGCGGTCAATGTGGCGATGTCGGCGACATGAGCCCGCGCATTCCTGGTCAGCTCGATGGCTGATCGGCGGCCCCGCGTCTGGGTATCGCAGCCCCTGTTCGACGATACCGTCGCGCAGCTGGCGGCGTACTGCGACGTGGTTGCCACGCCCGCCGTCACCAAGCACGATAGCGCCGCCTTGGGCGCGCATCTGGCGGGCATGGACGGTGTGCTGCTTACGCTCAACGAGCGTATCGGTGCGGTGGAAATCGCCAATGCGCCTGCGTTGAAGATGATCGCCAACGTCGGCGTCGGCTATAACAACCTCGATATCCCTGCGCTCAGCGCCGCTGGCATCCTTGCCAGCAACACGCCTGACGTACTTACCGAAACCACCGCCGATCTCGGTTTCTCGCTGCTGATGGCGGCCGCCCGTCGCATCGTCGAATCCGACCGTTGGTTGCGCGATGGTAAGTGGGGGCAGTGGTCGTTCACCACCATGCTCGGTGCCGATCTGCATGGCAGCACCCTGGGCATCCTTGGCATGGGCCGTATCGGCCAGGCCATTGCCCGTCGTGGTCACCATGGCTTCGGAATGAGGGTGCTGTACCACAACCGTTCGCAGCTGCCCACGGAGCAGGAGCAGGCAGTTGGCGCCCGCTACGTCGGTTTCGATGAGCTGCTGGCCAGCGTTGATCATCTTGTTCTGGTGCTGCCATACACCGCGCAGAACCACCACATCATCAACGCCGCCGCGCTGGCGAAGATGAAGTCGACCGCCACACTGGTCAACATCGCCCGCGGTGGCATTGTCGATGAGCTGGCCTTGGTCGATGCACTGGCCAATGGCCGTTTGGCCTCGGCCGCACTCGACGTCTACGAGAACGAGCCGAACGTGTGCCCGGAGCTGCTGGCGCTGGACAACATCGTGCTGACCCCGCATATCGGTAGCGCATCGCTGGCCACGCGCCGGGCGATGGTGCAGGTGGCGGTGGACAACCTGCTGGCTGGCCTGGGCATTGGCCCGGACGCGGGCAAGCCGGCCAATGTCATCAATACCGAACTGCTGAACAACGGCACCGCGCGCATTGCCGTGGCCGGCAAAAAAATCGACGACAAAAAACGATAGGGAGCCTCGGCAGCTGTGCGCTGGAGGTTCCCCGAACCTGGCTCGATGTGTGTCTACCCCCTCCAATATCTCGAGTATCCCCATGAGCAATGAAGCCCGTCGTTTCCACGTAGCCGTTGTTGGCGCCACCGGCGCTGTCGGCCAGACCATGCTGTCCATCCTGGCTGAGCGTAATTTCCCGATCAGCAAGCTGACCCTGCTCGCCTCCGAGCGTTCGGCCGGCCAGCAGGTCGACTTTGAAGGCGACAAGATCACCATCCAGGACCTGGCCACGTTCGACCCGGCCGGCGTGGAGATCGCCCTGTTCTCGGCCGGTGGTGGTATCTCCAAGGAATTCGCGCCCAAGTTTGCCGCTGCAGGGGCGGTGGTTATCGATAACTCGTCGACCTTCCGTTACGACGACGACGTGCCGTTGGTGGTGTCCGAGGTCAACCCGGAAGCCGCCAAGAACCGCCCGCGCGGCATCATCGCCAACCCGAACTGCTCGACCATGCAGCTGATGCCGGTGCTGGCGCCGATCCACCGCGAGTACGGCATCGAGCGCATCAATATCGCCACTTACCAGTCGGTGTCCGGCGCTGGCCAGACCGGCATGGAAGAGCTTGGCAAGCAGACCGCACAGCTGCTGGGCTTCCAGGAAATCGAACCGAAGAAGTTCCCGATGCAGATCGCCTTCAACCTGATCCCGCATATCGACGAGTTCCTCGACAACGGCTTCACCAAGGAGGAAATGAAGCTGGTCTGGGAAACCCGCAAGATCCTCGGCGATGACAGCATCCTGGTGAACCCCACCGCGGTGCGCGTGCCGGTGTTCTACGGCCACTCCGAGGCGGTCAACATCGAGACGAAGAAGAAGATCACCACCGAGCAGGCGCGCGAACTGCTGGCTGCCGCGCCGGGCGTGAAGGTGGTGGACGAACGCAAGGCCGGCGGCTATCCGACCCCTGTCACCCATGCTTCGGGCACCGATCCGGTCTATGTCGGCCGCATTCGCGAGGACATCTCGCACCCGCGTGGTTTGAACATGTGGGTGGTGGCCGACAACATCCGCAAGGGCGCCGCACTCAACGCGGTGCAGGTCGCCGAACTGGTCGCCAACGGCGGCTGATGCCCCCAACGACGCCGGCGTGAAGC
Organism: Stenotrophomonas sp. STEN022; assembly: GCF_056760155.1. Classification (NCBI taxonomy): domain Bacteria; kingdom Pseudomonadati; phylum Pseudomonadota; class Gammaproteobacteria; order Lysobacterales; family Lysobacteraceae; genus Stenotrophomonas; species Stenotrophomonas sp. STEN022. Next base: position 17,958 of record NZ_JBRREG010000079.1, on the reverse strand, counting down.
CGGCGTCGTTGCTTATAGACGGTACAGCGGTGTTCGAAAGGCGGGTCAGCCGTTATATTGGCCGCCATGAAACCAAGGGGCGGGGGCGCGATGCGCTCAATACAAGGTGTGCTGGTTCTCGGCCTGGCGCTGTTCAGTAGCACAGCAATGGCATTGGGGCTGGGCAATATCCGCGTCCTGTCCAAGCCGGGGCAGCCCCTGCTGGCTGAAATACCCGTCATTACCAGTGATGCAAGCGAGCTCGACAACGCCAAGGCGGGGCTGGCATCTGCGGCTACCTTTGAGCGCGTAGGCCTGGCTGCACCGACCGGGCTGGTAGGAGAACTGCAATTCCAGTTTGCGCAGGACCGTGACGGCCGCGCGGTGATCCGTGTCACCAGCGCCGCGCCGGTGCAGGTGGCGTCGGTGGGTTTCCTGATCGAGGTCGATTGGGGCCAGGGCCGACTGGTGCGCGAATACTCGGCGCTGGTGGCCGCACCCGAAGCCGCAACCGCGGTGGCCGAGCCGGTCATCGAAGCGCCGGCTGCGGCCCAATCGAATCTGATCGTGCGTGAGCCCGAGCCGCTGCCTGAGTTGCCGGCACCTGCCGCGCCGGTAGCAGTGCTTGCACCGGCTCAGCCGGTTGCTGCGGCGCAAGCATCGCGCCCGGCGGCAGCGCCGGTGATGAACAGCGACGGCCAGCTTGCCACCGTGCAGCGTGGCCAGAGCCTGTCGCAGATCGCCCGCGAGCTGTCGCGTGAGAGCGGCGCGTCCTTGAACCAGACCATGGTCGCGCTGATGCGCGCCAACCCGGAAGCCTTCATCCGCGGCAACATCAACCTGCTCAAGCAGGGTGCGGTGCTGCGTACCCCTGCGCAGGAAGAGCTGGCGCGGGTGGATGCATCCGAAGCGCGCGCCATCGTTCGTGACCAGGCCGCGCAGTGGCGGCAGGCACGCGCGCCGATTCCGCAGCCGGCAGTTGCCGATGCAGCGGTGGCACCGGCCAAGGTCGCCGCGCCGGCATCGGCGGGCGCAGGCCCCAGCGGCGCACGCCTGGAAATCGCCCCGGCCGTGGCCGGTGCACAACAGACTGCTGGAATGACGACCGGACTCGATGCCGGTGGCGAGGGTGACATGTTGGCCAACGAACAGCTGCAGCAAGCCAAGGAAGAGCTGGCAACGCGTGATGCGGAGCTGCAGGAACTGCGCGATCGCGTCGGCGAACTGGAGAAGCTGCAGAAGCAGCAGCAGTCGCTGATCGCGATGAAGGATTCGGACTTGGCCGCTGCCCAGCAGCAGTTGGGCGAGGCAGCCAAACGCGATGGCGGCGGTTCGTTCGGCTGGATCTGGCTGGGCCTGGCGCTGCTGGTGCTGGGTGCGCTGGGCTGGCTGCTGGGCCGTCGACGCAAGCCGCTGCCGGCCGCTCCGCGCGCTGATTTCGCGGCGGCAGACCTTGCTGCAGTGATGCCTGTGACGGGCGCCGCTGCTGCGCAGCAGTCGTCCCATACAGCGGAAGTGGATGAATTCGATCCGCAGGACGAGCTGGATGCCCAGCCGCTGCCTGCCGCTGCGGAAGTACAGCCTGAACCCTACGAGGAACCGATGCCGGCATGGCTGAAGTCCAGCCCGCCCGCACGCGTGGAGCCGGTGCTTCCGGTGGCTGCGCCGGTGGTCGCGCACAAGCCGGTGTTGCTGTTTGAAGCCTCGCGGAACTTTGATGTCATCGCCGAGCCTGCGCCCGTGCAGCCCGAGCCGGCTGCGGCCGACGAGGCCGATTGGCTGGCTGGTGACGTGGCTGCGGTTGCGCCGTTGAACCCGGCACCTGCGGGCCGCGAACGGCTGGAGTTGGCCATCGCCTATCTGGATCTGGGTGATGCCGAGACTGCACGTACCCTGCTCAACGAAGTTGCTGCCAGCGCTGATCCACAGGCACGCAGTGAAGCGCTGGAATTACTCGGCCGTATGGCCTGACGGAGAGTTGCGATGAAGCGTGAACGGCGGATTGACTACGTGGAATTCGCCTCGCGCGACCCTGCGGCGAGTCGTGTTTTCTTCGAGCAGGTATTCGGCTGGACCTTTGAAGATTACGGCCCGGATTACACTGCTTTTGATGACGGTGAGCTGCAGGGCGGTTTCTTCCGTGGCACGCCGGCGACCACCAGTGTCGGGGCGCCACTGCTGGTGCTGTATGCCGCACAGCTGGGCCCGCTGCTCGAGGAAATCGCAGCGCAGGGTGGTGAAGTGATCAAGCCGATCTTCACCTTTCCCGGTGGTCGGAGGTTCCAATTCCTGGAGCCTGGCGGCAACGAACTGGCTGTGTGGTCAGAACGCGACAACGACTGAGTTGGACATGGTTCCAGCGGTTCCAACAAGATCAGAGGTTCAATGATGCGCTATGCGCTGGGCGTGGAGTACGACGGCAGCGAGTTCAAGGGCTGGCAACAACTTGGCGAGCACGGCTGTGCGAGTGTGCAGGCCACGTTGCAGGAGGCCCTGTCTTCGGTCGCCAACGCACCGATCAGTGTGGTGTGTGCAGGGCGCACCGATGCCGGTGTGCACGGCGAATGCCAGGTCGTGCACTTTGACAGCGATGTCGAACGCGCCCCGCGTGGCTGGGTGCTGGGTACAACCACGCGTCTGCCGCCATCAATCTGTGTGCGCTGGTGTGTACCGGTGGTGGATGAGTTCCATGCACGGTTCTCGGCCAAGGCGCGGCGCTATCGCTACCGTATCCTCAATCGACAGGTCCGGCCGGCGCTGTACCGGCAGATCCTGAGCTGGGACCGACGGCCGCTGGATGCCGATGCCATGCATCGGGCGGCGCAGGCGCTGCTCGGTGAGAACGACTTCGGTGCGTTCCGCAGCGCGCAATGCCAGGCCTTGCATGCCCGCCGTGAACTGCAATCGATCGCGGTGCGGCGCCAAGGCGAGGTGGTCGAGGTCGAGGTCCAGGCCAATGCCTTCCTGCATCACATGGTGCGCAATATCGTCGGCTCGCTGATGATGGTGGGCGCCGGGGAAAAGCCTGAAAGCTGGATCGGGGAGTTGCTGGCAGGTCGTGATCGCAATCTGGCAGGGCCAACTGCACCGCCGCAGGGCCTGGTGTTCGTCGGACCGCTGTATCCTGAGATCTGGAAGCTGCCGGACGAGGTGACGCTGTGAGCCGTACGCTGTTTCGTACCCGCATCAAGTTCTGCGGCATGACCCGCGCAGGCGACATCCGCCTGGCCACGGAGTTGGGCGTGGATGCCATCGGCTTCATCTTCGCTAAGGGCAGTGCCCGCCGGGTGGCACCGTCCGAGGCGCGCGCCATGCGCCAGGCGATCGCACCGATGGTTGAAGTGGTGGCCTTGTTCCAGCAGAACAATCGCGAGGAAGTGCGCGAAGTGTTGCGCGCGGTGCGGCCGACCCTGTTGCAGTTCCATGGCGACGAGGACGATGCATTCTGTCGCAGCTTCAACATGCCGTACCTGAAGGCGATTGCGATGGGCGGACGCAGCGACGTCACCGCGCGCGGCCTGCAGCAGATGTACCCGCATGCCGCAGGTTTCCTGTTCGACAGCCACGTGGCCGGTGGCGGCGGCGGCACCGGCGTCGCCTTTGACTGGTCGCAGATTCCGCCCGGCGTGCATCGGCCCTACCTGCTGGCCGGTGGCATTCGCCCGGAAAACGTGCACGACGCCATTCTCGCCACCCAGCCTTGGGGCGTGGATGTGTCCAGCGGCATCGAGGTGTCGCCGGGGATCAAGGACGGCTACAAGATGCGCCAGTTCGTCGAAGAAGTACGCCGCGCAGACCTGCATGTCGAGCAGGACTGAATACGCGCGCTGAGCGTGGCGACGTATTGCGCTGGTGCTGCCCGGGCTGCCGCACTTTTGGGGTCCGGTCGCAGGGCATGTCCGGGCTGATTCCCTTATGATGGTGTCCACGGCGACAAGCACGGATGTCTGTGGGAAACGGATGTTGCTGTCACAGCTTGCAGGCTGGGACAGTTCCCGCTGAACAGCTGGGCGCCACAAGGAAAGTGTGCATGGCTGAGTTTCTGGAAGTAGCGCTGTCCTACCCGACGTTGCCTTACAGCGTCGTGTTCGCGTTTGCTGTCATCTACTGGTTGCTGGCCGCGACCGGTATCGTCGATGACGGTGGCATTGGTAGCGGCGACGGCGCCGACTTTCATTCCCATGGTGGTGAGCATGGCGCGACCGGCATTGCCGCGATGTTCGCGCGGCTCGGCCTCGGTGGTGCACCGACCATGCTGGTGGTGTTGCTGTTGGCCTTTTTCGGCTGGACCATCACCTATCTGGTTCAACTCTTCTTCTTGCAGTCATTGCCGGCGCCCCTGCGCTGGGGTGTGGGCACGGTGGTGGCCATTGCCGCCTTGATTCCCGGTGCGGTGGTGTCGGCCTGGGTGCTGCGGCCAATACGCCGACTGTTGCTCAAGCTTCGGCCGGTTGCCCAGGAGTCCATCCTTGGCCGGCTTGCACAGGTCACCTCGCCGGAAGTCACCGCCACGCAGGGCTATGCCAGCATGGACGACGGCGGCGCCGGTCTGATCCTGCATGTGCGTGTACGCGATGGCAGCCGTTTGCCGCGCGGCCAACGTGTAAGGCTGGTGGAATACCTGCCCGACGAGAATCACTATCTGGTGGTCGCCGACAGCGACCTGCCAGGCTTGGACGTTTTCCCTTCTGATGTATCAGGCGACAAGGAGATCCACTGATGACTACTGCTGCGCTGGCCCCTTTCATCATCGGGCTTGCTGCCCTGCTGGTGTTTATCCTTGGTTTGGCGGGCTTGTTCAAAGCCTTCTACAAGAAGGTTGACCAAGGCACTGCGCTGATCGTCAACGACATGAGTGCACAGCCCAAGGTGCACTTCACCGGTGCGTTGATCATTCCTGTGCTGTACCGCGCCGAGCATATGAAGATCAGCCTGATCACCCTGCAGGTTGATCGCCGTGGCAAGGAAGGCCTGATCTGCCGCGACAACATGCGTGCCGACATTACCGTGGCGTTCTACCTGCGCGTCAACGAAACACAGGCCGACGTGCTGCGCGTGGCCAAGGCCATCGGTGCAGACCGCGCCTCGGACAAGAATGCGGTGGATGACCTGTTCAACGCCAAGTTCTCCGAAGCCTTGAAGACCGTGGGCAAGAAGTTCGATTTCACCCAGCTGTTCGAAAAGCGTCAGGAATTCCGCGACGAGATCATCGCGGTGATCGGCAATGACTTGAATGGCTACGCGCTGGAAGACGTGGCCATCGATTACCTGGAGCAGACCCCGAAGTCGCTGCTTGATCCGAGCAACATCCTCGACGCCGAAGGCATCCGCAAGATCACCGAGCTGACCGCCGCGCAGAACGTGATCACCAACGAATTGGCGCAGAACGAGCGCCTGGCCATCACCAAGAAAAATGTCGAGGCCAAGGAAGCCACGCTGGCACTTGAGCGGCAGCAGGCGGAAGCCGAGGCGCGCCAGCGCCGCGAGGTGGAAACCATCCGCGCCCGCGAGGAAGCCGAGACCCTGAAGGTGCAGGAAGAACAGCGCCAGCTGTCCGAGAACGCGCGTATCGAAGCGCAGCAGCTGATCGACATCCGCGACCAGAACCGCCTGCGCGAAGTGGAAGTGGCCGAGCAGAACCGCCAGCGCGCCGTCGCCATCGAAGTCGAGCGCGTCGCCCGCGCCCGCCAGCTGGAGCAGGTCACCACCGATCGCGAAGTGCAACTGCAGGGCGTGGAGCGCGACAAGGTGGTCGAGCAGGGCAAGATGGATGTTGCCAACATCACCCGTGAGCGCATTTCCATTGACAAGACCGTGGTGCAGGAAGAAGAGCGCATCAAGGAAGTGCGCCAGGTATCGGAAGCTGACCGCCTGAAGCAGGTGGCCATCCTCGAAGCCGAGGCGCAGGCGCAGGAAGCCATGGTCAAGCAGGTCAAGGAGGCCGAGGCCAGCGAAGCCGCTGCCAAGCACCGCGCGGTGGAGATCACCACGTTGGCGCAGGCTGAATTCGACGCTGCCGGCAAGCAGGCCGAAGCCAAGAAAGCACTGGCCGACGGCGTGCGCGCCGAGCGTGCCGCGCCGGGTCTGGCGGATGCCCAGGTCAAGGAAGCCAGCGCGCTGGCCATCGAGAAGGTCGGTATTGCCGAAGCCCGCGTCGTCGACGCGATGGCCGACGCCAACCTGAAGCAGGGTACGGCCGAAGCCAAGGTGCTGGCCGAGCAGCTGGCCGCGCGTGCGCAGGGCGAGGAGCAGATGGGCCGTGCCAAGGCAACCGCAACCGAAACGCTGGGCGTGGCCGAAGCCGCGGTCATCGAGAAGAAGCTGTTCGCCGAAGCCGACGGTTTGACCCGCAAGTTCCAGGCCATCGACTCGCTCGGCGATACCGCACGCGGCCACGAAGAGTTCCGCATGACCCTGGAAACCGGCCTGCGTCAGGCCCTGGCGGCGATCGACGCCGGCAAGGAAGTGACCAAGGAGAATGCCGAGGTCATCGCCAGTGCGTTGCGCAACGCCAGGATCGACATGGTCGGCGGTGACGGCGGCATGTTCGAGAACCTGGTAAAGGCGGTGTCGCTGGGCAAGTCGATTGAGGGCCTCACCGACAAGAGCCCGATCGTGCAGGACCTGATGCAGCGCTACCTGGGCGTGGACATGTCCGCGCGCGGCCTGCCGGCCCGGCGTGGTGCCGATACGCCGGCGATGGAGTCGGACGCAGGTTGAGCGTTGGCGTGCCCCGCGCGGGTGCACCGCGTGGGGCGTTGATGCGTCGCCTGGCTGGAGCTGGCGGCACACGAGCATGAGGGCGTCGGGGATTCCGTCCCGAGGGCGGAACCTGCCGATGTCAGAGCAGGGAACAATCGATGGCTGATACAAATCTGGACGCTGCCGCCACGCCGGAAGGCGGCTCCATCGCCGATCAGGCGGTGGCGCAGGGCGGCGCCTATGAGGTGCTGCGTAAACGTCTGAGCGATCAGGGCGCACGTCTGCGGCAGGTGGTGGACGCGCTGAACCAGCGCCGGCTGCAGGAGTTCGGCGACAGCCGGATGGAAGTGATCGGGCGCTTCCGCATCCGCAGCGAGAACAACTGCGTTGGCCGCGATGTGGTGCAGGTCGGCGACGACCTGCTGCTGTTCGGCTACAACGTCTTCATCGGCTTGAAGACACAGACCCGCATCGAGGATGTGTTCGGGCTCTATCGCCTAGTGGACGGTGCCGAAGGCTACGACGTCACCCCTGTGGACCTGAAAAGCAGTTTCCTGGCGCAGGCGGGCTTCGTCCACGATTTTGGTGAGCTCTACGCGTACTACAAGAATGCGCGGCTGCTGCAGCTGATCGTGCGCGACGGCAAGTTGCTGGCTGCATTCCAGATCGGCGAGCGCAGCACTGATGTGCGCGTATTCCGCTGGGCGATGGCACCAAGCGGCGAGCTGACCTATATCGATGCACGTGGCGAGCGTGACATCGCGCTGCCGCCGCCATTCGACTTCGAATGGGTGCGTGCCGGCCGCGACATGTTGATCACCGGTCGCTTCCCGCACCTGAACATCCTCGACACCATCTTCGTCGAGACCACCGGCGGTGACCTGACCATCAAGGTCGAGAACAATACCGAGACCGGGCAGGGCGTTTACAGCGAGCCGGTCGAGGACAGCACGCAGTCGGTGGACGATGCCACCATCGATTTCGCCAGGGTCGGTTCGCTGATCCTGCTGAAGATCCAGCCTTACCGCGAGGACAGCTGGCGTGGCCTGATCTACAACACGCTGACTGGCAAGGTGGTGCGCAACGACGCCATCGTCCAGGCATGTGTGCAGCTGCCCGATGACCATGGCGTCATCTTTCCCGGCGGCTATTACCTGCAAAGCGGCGAGCACAAGGCCTTCGATGCCTCGATGCAGGGTATGCGTTACAAGCGCTCGATCCGTTCGCCCAACGGCGAGGACATGCTGTACATCTTCTACGAGCGCGAAGCCGGCAAGTCGGCGCTGTTCGTCTACAACAGCATCCAGCGCGTGCTGCAGAACCCGGTGTTCGGCATGGGCTACGCCTTCATGCGCGATGGCCGGATGGTGCTGTTCAATGCCGAAAACGAGGAGCCTACCCGCGTCCATCCGATGCAGGTCTGGCAGACTCCGTTCAGTAGCGATGAGTATGCCGCGCATACGCCAACCGGCACCAGCTTCATGGCCCGCATCGGCAATGCAGAGCTGGTGCGTGGCATCTCGAATCTGCTCGATCTCGGTCGCGAGATCGACAGCCGCGAGGTGTCGCTGCCGCGCTACGAGCTGCTGACCCATAACGCGCGCCGTCTGTTTGACACCCATCATTGGCTGGATGATGCCAACTGCGACGGTGCCGCGACGCTGCTGCGCGAGATCAGTGCGACCGGCGAGTCGATGCTCGACGAGTACGAGAAGGTCGAGAGCATCCGCAAGCAATCGGCGCAGGCAATGGCTGAGGTCACCGCTGCGCACAAGACGCTGCTGGGGCGGTTGCAGCCGCAGAACTGGACGAAGATCGGGGAGTTTGTCGAATCGCTGGGCGACATTGGCAAGCTGCGTGGCCGCCTGCTGACCGTGCGCGATTTCCGTTACGTCGACGTCGCCGCCATCGATGCAATGAACGTCTCCTTGCAGGAGGCGCATGACCGGGTTGGTGCGGCGGCGGGTGAGTTCCTTGGCAGCGACAAGGCGCTGCAGCCGTTCGCTGATCGATTGCAGGAGCTGGATGCCGCCGCGCAGGTGGCGCAGACCGCCAAACAGTTGTCCGAGCAGATCGCGCAGATGCAGGTGATGTCGGGCGATCTGGACATGCTGTCGGAGTTGATGGCCAGCCTGAAGGTGGACGATGCCGCGCAGCGCACGCGCGTGGTCGAGGCCATTTCTGCCGTCTACGCCAAGCTCAACCAGGCGCGCGCACGTGCGGATCAGCGCCGTCGTTCATTGGGTTCGGCTGAAGCCGTGGCTCAGTTTGGGGCGCAGTTCTCCCTGTTCAGCCAGGCCATCACCAGTGCGCTGGGGCTGGCGACCGATCCGGAGCGCGCCGACGAGCAGTTGTCGCGGTTGATGGTGCAGCTGGAAGAACTGGAAAGCCAGTTCGGCGAGCACGAACAGTTCCTGGGCGACATCCTCAACAAGCGTGAGGAGCTGCTCGATACCTTCGAGTCGCACAAGCAGACGCTGCTGGATGCGCGCCAGCGCAAGGCGCAGTCGGTACTGGACGCAGCCAACCGCATCCTTGATGGCCTGGCCAAGCGCACAGAGCGCTTCACCACCGTTGATGAGCTGAACGCGTTCTTCGCCGGTGACCCGCTGATCCTGAAGTTGCGTGAGCTCGCCGATCGCCTGCGCGACTACAAGGACAGCGTCAAGGCCGACGACGTGGAAGCGCGGCTCAAGGGCGTGCGCGACCAGGCGGTGCGGGCGCTGCGTGATCGCAGTGATCTGTTCGAAGGCGGCGGCAACATCATCCGTCTCGGCCGACATCGTTTCAGCGTCAACACCCAGCCGCTGGACCTGACCATCCTGCCGCGCGGCGATGGTCTGGCTGTGCATCTCACTGGCACCGACTACTACGAGGCCATTGTCGATCCGGAGCTGGAGGAGCTGCGCGACTATTGGCCGGTGACGCTGGATTCGGAATCAGCCGCGCTCTATCGCGGCGAGTATCTGGCAGGTCTGCTGCTGGATGCGGCCATCAACGGCCGCGATGGCCTGAGCGTGGAGCTGTTGCTGCGTGAAGCCGCGCAAGCCGATGCCTTGGTCAAGCGGGTGCGCGATTTCGCTGCGCCACGTTACCGCGAAGGCTACGAGAAAGGCATTCACGATCACGATGCGACGTTGATCCTGCAGGCGGTTCTGCCGTTGTATCAGGCGGCCGGTTCGCTGGTGCACGCGGCGGGTCCACGTGCGCTTGCCTTGCTGTTCTGGGCGCGTGAGGGGAAGCGCGAGGACGTGAGCCAGTGGTTGGAACGCGCCGCCGGTGCATTCGCCATCGCCAAGCTGTTCAATGTGCGGGACGGGCTTGAAGCCTTGCGCACGGAGATCGCATCGGCGTTGGCGGGCTTCCAGGACGAGCATGGCTTGCCGTTCGATAGCGGCGTGCCGGCTTTGGCTGCCGAATACCTGCTGGCGGAGCTTGGCAACGGTGAGCCGACTTTCTCCTTCAGCGGCTACGCGCGGCAGCTGCTCAGCGGCCTGCGCGAACAGCTGCAGGCTGCCGGGCAAGCGGATGCATTTGATCGCAGCCTGCAACGTCTGAACACACGACTGGCCCTGCAATGGGCGCAGGCGCTGCAATGGTTGCAGGCGATGTGCGGCCAACCGAAGTTTGCCGCCATGGCCGGCTATGTGCCGGAAGCCGCTGCGATGTTGCTCGGCGAACGGGCCTTGCGCAGCCAGGTACGCGAGGTGACCTTGATTGCCGATGTCGCTGGCCTGCTCGGTGAGCATGCGCGCGTCACCCAAGGCCACCTGCAGTTGGCAGTGGATGATTTCCTGCAGCGCTGGCAGTCGCATCGCCGCCAGTTCCAGCCCGGCTTCGAGCGCTATCAGGCGCTGCGTCATCGCATCAGTGCGCGCGAACGCGATTCGTTGCGGCTGAGCGAATTCCAGGCGCGGCCGTTGAGCTCGTTCGTTCGCAACAAGCTGATCAATGACGTCTACCTGCCCATCATCGGCGATAACCTCGCCAAGCAGATGGGCACGGTAGGCGAGAACAAACGCAGCGACCTGATGGGCCTGCTGATGATGATCAGTCCGCCCGGTTACGGCAAAACCACATTGATGGAATACGTGGCCAACCGGCTCGGCCTGGTCTTCATGAAGATCAACGGCCCGGCCCTGGGGCACGAGGTGCGCTCGCTGGACCCGGAGCAGGCACCGGATGCCACCTCGCGGCAGGAGTTGCACAAGCTCAACCTGGCGTTGGAGATGGGCAACAACACCATGCTGTATGTCGACGACATCCAGCACACCCATCCGGAGTTCCTGCAGAAGTTCATTTCGCTGTGCGATGGCACCCGGCGTATCGAAGGTGTGTGGAAGGGCCGCACCAAGACCTATGACCTGCGCGGCAAGAAATTCTGCGTAGTGATGGCCGGCAACCCGTATACCGAGTCCGGTGAAGTGTTCAAGGTGCCGGACATGCTGGCCAACCGTGCCGACATCTACAACCTCGGCGATGTGCTTGGTGGCATGGAGGATGCGTTCAAACTCAGTTACATCGAGAACAGCCTGACCTCCAGCCAGGTGTTGGCGCCGATGGCAACCCGTGACCTGGCCGACCTCTACCTGCTGGTCGACAAGGCTGGCGGCAAGGAGGTGTCGACCAATGCACTCAGCCACGCTTACAGCGGTGCGGAGATCAACGAGATCGTCGCCACCTTGCAGCGGCTGATGCAGGTGCGCGAGGTGGTGTATCGGGTCAACCAGCAATACATCGCCAGCGCCGCGCAGGCCGACAAGTACCGGGTCGAGCCGCCGTTCCGCCTGCAGGGCAGCTACCGCAACATGAACAAGCTGTCGGAGAAGATCTCGCCGGTGATGAATGCTGCCGAGCTGCAGCAGCTGGTCACCGACCATTACCTCGGCGAGTCGCAGCTGCTGACCAGTGGCTCCGAGGAAAACCTGCTCAAGCTGGGTGAGCTGCGCGAAGTATTGGATGCGACGCAGCTGGCGCGCTGGGAGCAGATCAAGCGCGACTTCATGCGCGACAAAGCGATGGGCGGCGACGATGCCGACACCGGTGCGCGCATGGTCGCGCAGTTGGCCGATATTGCCAGTGGCCTGCAGGGCCTGCGTGCTGATGAGCCCGCGCCGGTTGCACCGCTCGCGCCGCAGGTCGAGGTGCCGTGGGAGCAGATCGTGGCCTTGTTGCAGTCGGTTGCCGAGCGTCCCGCAGCGGTGGTCGCAGCACCGCCTGCGGCAGTGGCGCCGGTTGCACCAGTGCAGGATCTGACCCCGTTGTTGCAGGTATTGGCGACAGCCCAGCAGCGCCAGGGCGAGATTGGTGATGCCCTGGCTGGCTTGGCCACGCAGCTGCAGGAGTGGCTGTCCAAGGACGGCGGTGCGGGCAGCAAGCCAGCACCGCGCGTGCGGCGCGCGCGCACGCCGGAAGAGAAGGCGTTGGACGAAGCGCTGATGCGGCATTTCTACGGCGGCAATGTGGTGGTGCCGGGGCAGCAGGGCAGTCGTGGCAATGAAGCGCCGGACGATGCCTGATGTGATGCCGCCAGTGTTGCCGCTGCCACCGCAGCCGCCGCTGCAAGCCGATGATGCGCTGGCCGTGGCCAGCTACGGCGCGGACCTGCTGGCCGCGATCGAGCAGCTGCTGGGTACGCCGCAGGCCGGAATGGCTGCGGCGCGGCTGGTCGCGGAGATGAACAACATCCGCCAGGCGATGTCGGCAGCCGATGGGCGCCAGATCCGCCGTTCGGTGGGATTGCTTGGCCGCTTGTTGGGGCGTGACGTCGAGGCGCAGGCGCGGGCCGAGCAGCTGGCGGCCCAGCTCGATGTCTGTCTGTTACGTGCCGACGACTGCGTACAGGTTTTGCAGCAGGAGCTTGGCCAGCATCTGCAGCAGGTCGGTCGGGTACAGATGGCAGTGGTTGCCATCGATGATTGGGCTGCTGCCGGCGAGGCGATATCACCGCCTGCCGAGGCGGTGGCGCAGGCCACGCTGCAACGGCGATTGCAACATCTGCGCGGACTAGCCCGACTGCGGCAGTCCGAGGTCGAACAGCTACGCTTGCTGCATGCCCAGGGCGTGGAGCTGGTCGAGCGTTACCTGCGCATACGCGACGTGTTGTTACCACTTTGGCGGCAGCAAAGCCTGGCTGCGCGCGCCGCCGACAAGCAGGCGCAACTGGAACAGGCTGCCCAGGTGCAGGCCCGGATTCTGGACGAGGTGACGGCGATGCAGGCTAGACTGCGCCGAGAACCATCCTGCACATGATTGCTCGCGCGCCGTGTGGCGCCACTTGCTCAAGGAGAACTGCTGATGACCGAGGACACATTGCCGCTGCCGGCCGGCCCTTCCGCCGATGTTGATGGCACCATGCTGGTCGCCTTGGGCCTGAGCGAAGCGGATCGCCCGCAGATCGCGCAGATCGTGCGCACGCTGGACGACATCAGTCCGGGCAACCTGCACGTATTCGGCCGCGAGGCGGCGGGCAAGAGTGCGGCCTTCTCCAGTCAGTTGCTGGACCATGTGCGCAACCGCGACCTGGATGCCTCGGGCGAAAAGCTCGGTGAAGTGGTGCGCATTGCCCGCTCGCTGAAGCTGGACGGTTTGAACGAGCGTTCCAAGGTGCCGGTGATCGGTGGCCTGATCGACCGCATGCGCGCCTCCAAGGGCGAGCTGGTGCAGAAGTTCAGTGACACCAACCAGCAGATCGAACAGTTGCTGCGTGATGTCGGCGCGCAACAGGCGCTGATGGGCCAGCGCGTCGGCGAGTTCGATCGCATGCACGCCATCGTCCGTGACGAACGGCAGAGTCTTGGCCTGCACATCGCTGCCGGCAAACAGCGCCTGGCCGAACTCAACAACGAGTTGCACGCGCTGGTTGGTCTGGAGGATCCGCAGTCGCGTATCCGTCGAGGCGAGATCGACAACGCGATCCGCCTGCTCGACAAGCGCGTGGGTGATTTGACCGTCATGCAGCATGCGGCCGACCAGTCGCTGCCGATGATCCGCCTGATCCAGGCCAATGCGATCCAGTTGATCGAGAAGTTCAACGCTGTACGCGACATCACCATTCCGTCGTGGAAGCGTCAGTTCGCCATCCAGCTGTCGTTGGGCGAGCAGAAGAACGCGGTGGAGCTGTCCAATGCCATCGACGATGCCACCAACGAGCTGATGCGCCGCAACGCCGATCTGATGCGGCAGACCTCGGTGGAAACGGCCAAGGCCAACCAGCGTGCGGTGATTGACGTGGCCACCTTGCGTCATGTCCACGAGCAGTTGATCGCGACCGTGGAAGAAGTGCGCAGCATCCACCGCGAAGGCATGCAGCAGCGGCAGCAGGCGGAAGTCGAATTGGCGCGCCTGCGTGAGGACGTGCAGCAGCGGCTGGCACAGCCGACGCAAAGCAGCGGAGTGTAGGAGCGGCGCCGTTTTGTGGGAGCGGCGTGAGCCGCGAAACCACAGGTGCATCAGATGCCAGCACCGTTGCGCTCCCTTTTGCATAGCAAAGGGGAGGGTTGGGGAGGAGTAGGTGTTCAGGCCTTTCAAGCGCCACAAGCTTCGCGGCTTACGCCGCTCCCACAAAAGCCTGCGAAGCCTTACAGCAGCTGTTTACGCAGCCATTCCGCCAATGCAGCCACACGCAGGTCCTGCTGCTCGCCAGCAGTGCACAAGGCCCAGCAGCCTTCAGTATCGACAAAGCCCCACGGCGCGATCAGGCGGCCGTTGACCAGGTCATCAGCGACCAGCGGTTCAGGCGCAATCGCTATGCCCAATCCGGCTACCGCCGCTTCCAGCATGTAATACAGGTGCTCCAAGCCGGTGCCATAGCTCAGCTCATTCGCATCGATGCCATTGCGCGCAGCCCAGATCGGCCATGCCTGCGGGCGTGAGCGCGTGTGCAGCAGTGCATGACCACGCACGGCATCAATCGGCTGCCGGGCCAGTACATGCGCACCATGCATAGAAGGGCTGAACACCGGGCCGATCCGTTCGGTCGCCAGCGTGTGCACCTGCCAGCCGCTGGGCCACGGCGCCTGGCCGAGCATCAGCGCTGCATCCAGCCCATCCAGGCGCGGGGCGAAATCGCCATCCTGTGCCGCCAGGTGCAGGGTCAGGCCGGGCAGGTCACGCTGCAGGTCCTGCAGGCGCGGGATCATCCAGCGGGCAAGCAGGCTGCCGGGGCAACCAAGCACGAAGGCATCAGCGCGTTGCGGTCGTCGCAGCGAGGAAATGCAGTCCCGCAGCTGGGAGAACGCACCGGTAGTCGCTTCCAGCAGCCGATGGCCGGCAGCGTTGGGGCGGATGCCGCGACCATCCCGCTCAAACAAGTCCAGTCCCAGCTCCTCCTCCAGCGCCCGCAGTTGCCGGCTTACCGCACCATGGGTGACATGCAGCTCGGTCGCCGCCTGGCTGACGCTGCGCAGGCGTGCAGCCGCCTCGAAGGCGCGCAAGGCATTGAGCGAGGGCAGGGGTTGGCGGGTTTTCATGTGAGTTTTTCTAACATGTGATCGCTGAATTATCCATTTTTATGTCATCGGCCCTGCGTTAGAGTGCTTGCCTGTTCCTTGTAGCCGTGACGTCATGACTGATCCGTCGATCTCCGATTTCCACGCCTTCCCTGATGCGCGTGGGCACTTTGGCCGCTTTGGTGGCAGCTTTGTCGCCGAAACGCTGGTCGGGCCGCTGCAGGAGCTGGCGGCAGCCTACGATCAGGCGCGGGTCGATCCGTCCTTCATTGCCGCCTATGACAAGGATCTGAAGCACTACGTTGGCCGTCCCAGCCCGATCTACCACGCCGAGCGCCTGAGCAAGGATGTCGGCGGCGCGCAGATCCTGCTCAAGCGCGAGGACCTGAACCACACCGGCGCGCACAAGGTGAACAACACCATTGGCCAGGCTTTGCTGGCTGCGCGCATGGGCAAGACCCGTATCATCGCCGAGACCGGTGCTGGTCAGCATGGCGTGGCTTCGGCCACGGTTGCCGCGCGGCTGGGCTTGGAATGCGTGGTGTACATGGGTGCCACCGATATCGAACGGCAGAAGATCAACGTCTATCGGATGAAGCTGCTCGGTGCCACCGTGGTGCCGGTCAGCAGCGGCTCGGCCACGCTCAAGGACGCGCTCAACGAGGCGATGCGCGACTGGGTTACCAACGTGCGCGACACCTTCTACATCATCGGCACCGTCGCCGGACCGGACCCGTACCCGCGCATGGTGCGTGACTTCAATGCCATCGTTGGCCGCGAGGCGCGCGCGCAGATGCTGGAGGACTACGGTCGTCTGCCTGATGCGATCACCGCATGCGTCGGTGGCGGTTCCAATGCCATCGGCCTGTTCCATGCCTTCCTGAATGATCGCGAGGTCAAGATCTATGGTGCCGAAGCTGCTGGCGATGGCATCCATACCGGCCGCCACGCTGCTTCCATCTCGGCCGGGCGTCCGGGCGTGCTGCACGGCAATCGCACCTATGTGTTGTGCGACGACGACGGCCAGATCACCGAAACCCATTCGATCTCCGCTGGCCTGGATTACCCAGGCGTTGGCCCCGAACATTCCTTCCTGTCCGATACCGGCCGCGCCCAGTACGTGGGCATCACCGATGAGGAAGCGCTGGCTGCCTTCCATCGCCTGACCCGCATCGAAGGCATTCTGCCGGCGCTGGAATCCAGCCATGCGGTCGCCCATGCGATCAAGCTTGCGCGTGAGTTGCCCAAGGATGCGTTGGTGCTGTGCAATCTGTCCGGCCGTGGCGACAAGGATGTGCATACCATCGCCGCGCGCGAAGGTCTGGTGCTGTGATGGCTGGCTTGCTGCGGACCCCGTTGTTGCTGGGTCTGGTGGTGGGGATGGCCGCTTGTACGCCGTCCGCTCCTGCCCCGGAGCCTGCAGCTGCCCCGGCTGTTCCGGCTACGTCCGGCGCCGCGGCACCGGCGCCAGCTGCGAAGCCGGCCGCCAGTGCATCGGTGGAGCTTGCCCAGGTGGGTGAGTTGCACATCGGCGCGCCGTTCGGCAAGGCACCTGGCGACAAGGCCTTCATCTCGGCCGGCATGCGCGAGGCGATGGAAGGCGATTGCGAGTACTACGACAAGGGCAGCCTGCCTGAAGGCATGTCGATGATGGTGATTGCTGATCGCATCGTCCGCTTCGAGGTGGATGCTGCCGGTGATCCGGGTCAACACGTCGCCGCAGCGCCAGCCGGTGCGGCACTGCCGTTCGGTCTGTGGGTGGGCATGACGGTCACCGAAGCCAAGCGGCGCCTGCCGGCGGGCGTGGTGACCAGTCCGCATGCCTATAACTCGCCAAACGGCGATTACCTGACCTGGACCGACAAGGCAGCGAAGCTGGCCCTGCGCCTGGAAACACTCGATGGTCTGGTCACCTCCATTTACTGGGGCCAGCCCGATGCGGTCGAACTGATTGAAGGATGTGCCTGAGATGGCTGTTACCCGAATTGACGAATGCTTCGCCCGCCTGCGCGCCTCCGGCCGCAAGGCATTGATTCCCTTCATCACCGCTGGCGACCCCTCGCTGGAGGCGACCGTGCCGGTGATGCATGCGCTGGTCGAGGCCGGTGCGGATGTGATCGAGCTGGGCGTACCGTTCTCCGACCCGATGGCCGATGGCCCGACCATCCAGCGCAGCTCCGAGCGCGCCTTGGAACGCGGGGCAGGGCGGCAATATGTGTTTGATGCCGTGGCGCGCTTCCGCCAGACCGACACGACCACCCCGGTGGTGTTGATGGGTTATCTGAATCCGGTCGAGATCCGTGGCTATGCCCGTTATGCCGAAGAGGCGGTGGCCGCCGGTGTGGACGGCATTTTGCTGGTCGATCTGCCGCCGGAAGAGGCTGATGAACCGCGAGCGGTGTTTGCCGAAGCTGGGCTGGCCCTGATCCTGCTGGCCTCGCCGACCAGCAGCGATGCCCGCCTGGACCGCCTGTGCCAGGCGGCGCAGGGCTATCTCTACTACGTCAGCTTTGCCGGCGTGACCGGTGCGTCCGAACGTCTGGACAGCAGCGCGGCTGGCGAACGCCTGCGCCTGTTGCGTAGCCGATCCACTGCGCCGGTAGTGGCAGGCTTTGGCATCAAGGACGCGGCCAGCGCGGCGGCGATGGCGGTAGACGCTGATGGTGTAGTGGTCGGTAGCGCGCTGGTCTCGGCAATGGCTGAGACGACTGATCCGGTGGCCGCGGCTGCTGGGTTCCTCAAGCCGCTGCGCGAAGCGCTGGATCGCTGAACGGCGTCACTTGTAGTGCCGAGCCATGCTCGGCAGAGGCGTTCCCGGTAGAGCCCC
>NZ_JBRREG010000078.1:0-24820 GCF_056760155.1 Stenotrophomonas sp. STEN022 | reverse complement strand
GGCGTGCTCCCCCCCCCCCCCTTCTGGGGGGGGCGGGGCCCCCCCGGCTTTGCGCTGGTCCCCCCCCTCCCCCTTGCTCCCCACCCGGCACCCCCCCGGCCGCGGGCCGCCCCCCCCGCCCCCACAAAAGCTCTGTCAGCACATGCAGAAAGGGCGCCTTCCGGCGCCCTTTCTGTTTCAACGACCGCAGCCTTCCAGCTTCAGGCTTTGCCCGGGCTTGAGCGCGTAAGCCGGTGCGCGCAGGCCATTGGCGCGAGCCAGCGCTGGTACTTCACATTGGAAGCGGTTGGCGATGGCACCCAGGGTGTCGCCCTTGGCAACCTTGTAGCTGCGCGCTGCACGTCGCGCCGGTGCTGCCGGGCGCGGTGGCGGCGGTGCGACAACAGGTGCAGCGGCCGGAGCGGCCTGCATTGCCTGCACATCGCCTACCGCGACGCTACCGGTAACCGTCGCCGCCGATGGCCGCTTGATCGCCGCATTCAGATCGGCCGTGATCAGCGCGCGGGCCAGGTCGGCGCGCGGGCCGCTGACGCAGTAACGGTTGTACAGGCCAGCAATGCGGGTGGTGACATTGATGGTGGTGCCACCAGGAATCCAGCCATCGGCTTCGTAACGCGGATTGAGGTTGCGCAGCGCACGCATGTAACCGTCGCGGGTACCGGTGCTGCCCAGGCAGATGGTCAGCTCATAGATGGTGGTGGATTTGGCCAGGCGCAGCGTCGCCGGCTGTGCGTTGAGCTTGGGGAACTCGACGCCGTACTGCTGCGGGTGGAGGAAGATCCACGCCGCGGCGATCACCATCGGCACGTAATCCTTGGTCTCGCCCGGGAACTGGTTGTACGAGGTATCGGTCCAGAAGCTCTGCCCACCGGTTTCGCGGTAGATGCGCGCGGCACGGCCTTCGCCACCGTTATAGGCAGCCAGGGCGTATTCGATGTTCTTGTTGAGCCCACGCATGCGCTCATTCATGTAATCGGCGCTGGCACTGGCAGCGCTGCGCGGGTCAAAGCGGGTGTCGAAGCCGGTGCCATCCGGGCCCAGCCCGAAACGGCGGCCGGTGGCCGGCATGAACTGCATCAGCCCGGCCGCGCCCACACGTGAGGAGGCATGCACGCGGCCATTGGATTCCTTGGCCATGATGCCGAACAGCAGCGCTTCGGGCAGGCCGTCCTTCTCCCATTCCGGCCACATGACGCCACGCAGGTTCATGTAGTTCTCGTAGCTGGTCAGCAGCGAGGGACGCATATCGGTGAGCCAGCGGCGGATGCCGGCCTGGATCGCCGGGTTGTACTCGACCATGTCGTCGAAAGCATGGCGATGATCGTTGAGCAGGGCCGCCGCGCGGGCTGCCTCGGGCACATCGGCGACCAACGGCGCGATATGGTCTGGATCGGCCTCCAACGGGCCGCCGTCCTCGCTCTCAGCCTCGCCACTGCCATCTGCCCGCTGCTTGAGCAGGCGCTTGTAGGTAGCCAGCAGATTGCTGACCTGGCAGCCCTTTTGCGCGATGCAGGCGCTGATCACGTCTTCCATGTCTTCCAGCGCGGCATCGCCCTCGGCCGTGCCCTTGGGGTCGGCATTGGCAACCAGCACCAAGGCATCGCTGTAGCGCTTCTCGGCAGCCGTCATCCGCGCCTCGATGGCGTCCACCTTGACCTTGTCACGGGCGGAGATCGCCTGGGCGGCCGGAACCACGGTCAACAGCGAAGTCGCAACCAACATCGACCAGGCACGAGCAGAAAACAGGGATACGGGCATCAGCAGCACTGCATGACAAAGGTGAGGCAGGGTAGCTGGCGGACAGACCCGGGGGCAACATTGCCACCGCAGCGATACAGTCGGCCGTTAGAATCCTTCCTTCATTCACCAATGAGTGCCTCCATGGACCCGATCCTGCTCGGCAAAGGCGTCACCGACGACATCGCCGTCACCCTGCTCCCGCGCTTCGGCAACCGCCATGGCCTCGTCGCCGGTGCCACCGGTACCGGCAAGACGGTGACCTTGATGACGCTGGCCGAGGGTTTCTCGCGGCTGGGCGTGCCGGTGTTCATGGCCGATGTGAAGGGCGACGTGGCCGGCCTTGCAGTTGCCGGCGAAGCCAGCGAGAAGCTGGCCCAGCGCGCGGCAGAAATCGGCGTCGACGGCTTTGCCCCGGCCGCCAGCCCGGTGGTGTTCTGGGACCTGTACGGCAAGCTCGGCCATCCGGTGCGCACCACCGTCAGCGAAATGGGCCCTACCCTGCTGGCCCGCATCCTCGAACTCAACGACACCCAGTCCGGCGTGCTCGACATCGTCTTCAAGCTGGCCGACGACCGTGGCCTGCTGTTGCTGGATCTGGACGACCTGCGCGCCCTGCTCGGTCTGGTCGCCGAAGAGCGCAAGGACATCTCCACCGAATATGGGCTGGTCAGCGCGCAGTCGGTGGCGGCGATCCAGCGCTCGCTGCTGCGCCTTTCGCAGGACGGCGGCGAAGCCTTCTTCGGCGAGCCGGCACTGGAGCTGGCCGACATCATGCGGGTCAACCATGACGGCCGTGGCGTGGTCGGCATCCTTGCCGCTGCGCAGCTGATCCTCAAGCCGCGCCTGTATTCCACCTTCCTGCTGTGGCTGCTGTCCGAGCTGTTCGAGCAGCTGCCGGAAGTAGGCGACCTGGAGAAGCCCAAGCTGGTCTTCATCTTCGACGAAGCCCACCTGTTGTTCGACGATGCGCCACCGGCACTGGTGCAGCGTATCGAGCAGGTGGTGCGATTGATCCGCTCCAAGGGCGTGGGCGTGTATTTCTGCTCGCAGTTCCCGGATGACGTGCCCGGCAACATCCTTGGCCAGCTCGGCAACCGCGTGCAGCACGCACTGCGCGCTTTCACCCCGCGTGACCAGAAGGCAGTCAAGACGGCGGCCGAGACCTTCGTGCAGAACCCCAAACTCGACGTGGTCGCCACCTTGTCGCAGCTGGGCACCGGCGAAGCACTGGTGTCCACGCTGCAGGACAAGGGCATTCCCTCGCCGGTGCAGAAGACCCTGATCGCCCCGCCGCGCTGCCGGATGGGCTCGATCACCGATACCGAGCGCGCCCAGGTGCGTGCTGGCAGCCCGGTAGGCACCCGCTATGACAACGCGGTCAACCGCGAGTCCGCCGCCGAACTGCTTGCGCAGCGCGCGGAGAAGGCTGTCGAGCAGGCACAGGCGCCAGCCGCACGTACTCGCCAGCAGGACGAAGAACAGGAAGGCGGTTTCGGCCAGAGCATCAAGGACGCCATCTTCGGCACCAAGCGCCGCCAGGGAATGATCGAGACCATGGCCAAGCAGACCACCCGCACCGTCGGCACCAAGCTCGGCAATCAGATCGTGCGCGGCATCCTTGGCAGCATCTTCGGCGGCAAACGCTGAGTGTCAAAACCGGGCCGGCCCATTGCCGGCCCGCCGGCGCAGCAGCCACAATCAGCCTCTGACTCTTGGAGGAACGTCATGGATGACCGCAAGCGCAGCGCAAACGCGCAACGTCCACAGGCATTCTGGCAACGACTGCCTGCGATCACGCTCTATCCTGTGCGTGGTCCGGCACTGTATTCGCTGATCGCACTTACGTTATGCACCTTGCTGACCTGGTTGCCAGCCATTGGTTGGTTGCTTGGCATCGTCACCTGGGTGGCGACCTACCGCTACGCCTTCGAGATCCTGCGCGAAACCGCAAACGGCCGCATGACCTCGCCGGAGAACACCCTCAACAGCAGCGATGGCACCGTCATCCGGCTATTGGGCTTGATGATACTGATGGGCGTCTTCGTGGTGACGGTGGCGATCTTCACCGGCCCCGTGATCGGCCTGCTGACACTCGGCGCGGTGGTCCTGCTGCAACCCGGCTGCGTGATCTCGCTGGCGATGGATGGCAGCCTGCGCCACGCTGCCAATCCAGTCACTTCGATCACCATCGCCTTCCGCATCGGCTGGCCCTACCTGGCGGCCTTCCTGCTGCTGTTCGTCATCCAGGCCAGCGCATTGACCGCTGGCCAATGGCTGCATACCTTCATGCCGCCCGTCGTTGGCGAGCTGGTGCTCAACCTCTTCAGCATCTGGGGCTTGTTCAGCGCGTTCCATCTGCTCGGCTATCTGGTCTACCAGTACCACGATGCGCTGGGCTTCGAACCGGAAGGTGCGCACGACGCCTTTGCACGGCATGACCCGGACCAGAAACTGCTGGATGAAGCCGAACACTTCATCCGCGAAGGGCAGCCGGATGCCGCGCTGGATGCGCTACGTGGCTCGGTGCGCTCGCGTGCGGTCAGCCTGCCAGTGCATGAGCTGTACCAGCGCCTGCTTCGTCGCAAAGGCGCATCGGATGCTTTGCGCGAACATGCCCGCCAGTACATCAACCGCCTGCTGATCGAGAAGCAGGAGCGCGAGGCAATGAACGTGTTGCGTGACATGCTCGAGGTCGACCCCGACTTTACCCCTGCCGAGCCGCAGCAGGCAGCGCATCTGGCCGAACGCGCCCGCCTCGGCGGCCAGCTGCAACTGCAGATGGATACCTTGCGCGCGATGTTCAAGGCGTGGCCGCGTGCGCCTGAGGCGCCACAGTGGGCCTTGCAGGCCGCCTTGTTACTAGGCGAACGCTACAACCGCGACGCCGAAGCACTGCAGCTGATCGAAGCGGCGCTGCAACGCTGCGAAGACGATGAGCAACGCCGCAAGCTCGAGGCAGCCAAGACCGCATTGCAGGTCAGCTCGACCTGAAAGCAACTGCGACAGGTCGCTTAGTCATTCTCCAACAAGAACCGAGCCTTGCCAGCTTGTGGCGTGGCCGAAAAGCGCTGCTGCAGCAGCTCCAGCAAACGCTTTCGTTGTGCATGGGCATGAGCCTCCCCGTATCGCAACGCCAACCGTAGCCAACCCTGCGCCTGCATCTCAGCGGGCAATTGAATGGCCTGCTCCCACACTGCCTCGGCTTCCTGCAGCCAGCCGGCCTTGAGGCAGCGATCGAACGCGGGCTGCGCAAGCTCGGCAACCCCGCCATCGGCCAGCAGCTGCTTCACGATGCCGCGCTGTGCAGCGAGGGCTGACGCATCATCCGCATCCAGCCGCAATACATCGGCAGCACGCGCCCGCATCTCGGCACTGTTGCCGGCATTGGCAGCCACCCGGTAGCGCGCCAGCGCAATATCCAACCGTTGTGGTTGTTCGACCGCCAGCGCACTCAACACGCGCTCGGCAGCCGCATTTTCAAGGCGGCCCATGTAGTACTGGGCCTGCTCCCAACGCTGATCGTCGACCGACACTTCGGTGTCGTCAGCCATATAGGCTTCGCGGGTCTGCCGGGTCAGCACCAGCACGCCCCCCAGCAGCGCACCGCAGATCAGCCCACCAGCGTGCGCGTCGAAACCAATGCCTGCTTCATCGTTGGTCAGCAGGTTGAACACCTCCCAGCCCAACCACAACGGCAACAGCCAGATCGCCGGCGCGCGCACATAGTCGAAGATCACCCCGAACCAGTAGAAGAAGCGCACCGGGCGCATTCCCCAGACCACGCAGAACGCCCCCATCACCGCTGCGATCGCACCGGATGCACCAAGCCCGCCACCGACTTCGCCCCAGCGCCACAACACGCTGGCCACGCTGGAGCCCATCGCCCCCAACAGATACAGGCCGAGAAAGCGCCAGCCACCGAGCGCGCCTTCCAGCAACAGGCCCAGCACCACCAGGAACAGCATGTTGCCCAGCAGATGCATCACGCTGCCGTGCAGGAAGGCGGCTGACAGCAATCGCCGCGGCGACCACTCCGAACTGCGCAGGATATGTCGCAGGGTGAATACCTGGTCCAGCTGCGCCTGGTACTCGCGGCGCAATGGCGCCCATGCCGCCTGTTCGTCTTCCGACTCGAACAGGCCACCGCTCTCCAGCGCTCGCTGGAACGCAACATCGCTCAAGGTCGCCATGCCAATGTAGCGGCCCCGCTGCTCTGCCGGAATTGAGTCCAGTTCGGCCAAGGCATCACCCTGCGCAGTCAAACGCAGATGCTTCTCGTAGGCGGGCAGCTCGTATTCGGCCAGTCCGGATTGCTGGTACCAGACCTGTGCCGCCTGCACCTTTTGCTCATCGTCAGCCTGCCAGGCGAAGAACACGCAGACGTTGATCAGTACCAGCAACACGGTTACCAAGGGCAACGTGCTCAGGTTGAGCGGCTTGTGCAGCGGCAGGATCAACATCGACCGGACTTCCTTGTCAGAGAACGCAGAGCTTCAGCCATGGATTGGCCTTGCGCAAGCCAGCCCGGCTACCATGCCGGCATCCACGCACTACATGACCGCAATGAGCCGCTGGCGCCCCCCTGCAGAAAAAAGCACCGCCCTGATCACCGCGCAGGGCCATGCCCGGCTCAAGGCCGAGCTGGATGAATTGTGGCGGCAGCGTCGGCCTGAAGTGGTCAAGGCGCTGGCAGCCGCGGCCGCCGAAGGCGATCGTTCGGAGAACGCCGAGTACACCTACCGCAAGAAGCAGTTGGGTGAGATCGACCGCCGCGTGCGCTACCTGAGCAAGCGACTGGAAGCCCTGCGCGTGGTGGACACAACCCCCAGCGATCCGGAAGCCGTGTTCTTCGGCGCGACGGTTGAGCTGGAGAACGTCGATTCCGGCCAGACCGTCACCTACCGGATCGTCGGTCCCGATGAGACCGATGCACCGGCTGGTTGGATCAGCATCGATTCACCATTGGCCCGGGCATTGCTGAAAAAGCGCATCGACGATGAGTTCGCGGTGGAGCTGCCGAGCGGCCTGACCCGCTTCGCGATCATCGACGTCAACTACGGCTGAACCTGAGCGGCACCGGATAGGCGCGACCTTCGCGCAACGGGCGGAAGTAGTCGGTCAATTGGTAAAAGAGCGCATCTTGGGACGCATGCCAACCGGGGATACCGGCCAGCGGTAGTGGACGCAGCTCGGCGGGGTCCGCAAGCAAGCTGGCGTCTTCGATTGCCGCAGCCACTGCGGCAACGCAGGCCACGTCGTCATCGCCAACGACCACCAGGCACTTTCCGACGAGAAGGCGTTCGGGCAGCAACGCCTGCTCCATCAGCGCATGGCCAATCACCGCGCAGACCGCGATATCGCCTGCGCGCCATCCATCCGGATTGAACAGCGCTGACCAGTCATGCCGATCCCATGCCGCCAGCACGCCCGCATCGCGAACACGCACGATCAGGCCGGTTTCATCGAACTGGGTCAATGCAGCCTGCGCACGATTGCGCTGGCTTGCCCCCATCACTGCGATATGCCGGCACTGCTGCGCGTTGAGCGCGCGTTTGATAGCGAAGTGACGTGCCCACACCATCGCGTTGAACAGGTCATGCCAGTTCTGCGCGCGGGTGGCGATACGGCCCTGTGCAATACGCTGCTCGTAGTGCAGGCCGTCAGCCAGCAACGCGTCGTCCTGGGTCACAAAGCGCTTGCCCTGCACGGGCAACAGCGCACTCAACGCATCGATGCTCGGCCAATCGGCCGAACGCATCAATGCTTCAAAACCTTGGAAATCCGCGAACAGCGGATGGTCAAAGCACTGCGATTCAACCTGCTCGCGCAATGGCGCTACAAAACGACGCCGGCTCACGCCGGCATTGTTTGCGGCCGCTTTGGTGGTCACAGCACCTTGAGGTCGAACGGTGCCGCCCTAGTTTCGATCAGCGCGTCGCCGAACAGATCGTGCTCGTCGCTGTCGGTGATCTTGACGTTGACGAACTCGCCCACGCGCAGCTTGGCTTCGGTGGCATTCTGGATGTGCACCAGACCGTCGATTTCCGGTGCATCGGCCTTGGAGCGGGCCACGGCGATGCCGTCTTCAATGGCATCGACCAGGCATTGCTGCACGCTGCCGATCTTGGCTTCGAGCTTGGCGGCAGAAATGGCGGCCTGCTTTTCCATGAAACGGGCCAGACGCTCCTGCTTCACTTCTTCAGGCACCGGGTCCGGCAGCTGATTGGCGGTTGCACCTTCCACCGGCGAGTAGGCGAAGGCGCCCACGCGGTCGAGCTGAGCGGTGTCGAGGAAGTCCAGCAACTGCTCGAATTCGGCATCGGTCTCGCCCGGGAAGCCGACGATGAAGGTCGAACGCACGGTGATCTGCGGTGCGATCTCGCGCCAGCGCAGCACGCGTTCCAGGGTCTTGTCGACCGCGCCAGGGCGCTTCATCAGCTTGAGGATGCGCGGGCTGGCATGCTGGAACGGAATATCCAGGTACGGCAGGATCTTGCCCTCTGCCATCAACGGCACCACGTCGTCGACGTGCGGGTACGGATAGACATAGTGCAGGCGGGTCCAGGCATCGAGCTCGGACAGGCCTTCGCACAGTGCCTTCATGCGCGTGGCGTATTCCTTGCCGCGCCAGGTACCCGGCGCGTACTTGCGGTCCACGCCGTACGCCGAAGTGTCCTGCGACACCACCAACAGCTCACGCACACCACCCTTGACCAGGCGCTCGGCCTCACGCAGCACCTCATCGACCGGGCGCGATACCAGGTCGCCACGCATCGAGGGAATGATGCAGAAGCTGCAGCGGTGGTTGCAGCCTTCGGAAATCTTCAGGTAAGCGTAGTGACGCGGGGTCAGCTTGATGCCGTAATCCGGCACCAGGTCGACGAACGGGTCGTGCTTGGGCGGCAGTGCGGCATGCACCGCTTCCATCACCGTGGTGTAGTCCTGCGGACCGGATACCGACAGCACGTCCGGGTAATGCTCGCGGATCATGTCGCCCTTCTTGCCCAGGCAGCCGGTGACGATGACCTTGCCGTTCTCGTTCATCGCCTCGCCGATCGCGTCCAGCGATTCGGCCACGGCCGAGTCGATGAAGCCGCAGGTATTGACCACCACCACGTCGGCCGAGTCGTAGGACGGCACGATGCTATAGCCCTCCACCCGCAGCTGGGTGAGGATGCGCTCGGAATCGACTAGGGCCTTCGGGCAGCCAAGGCTGACGAAGCCGACTTTGGGGTTCAGCTGGGACATGATCTGGAAATCCTGGGGCCGGGCCGGAATGGCAGCGAGGCCGGAAAGCCGGGCAGTATACCGGGCCGAAGGCGCGGCGCCCTGCGGCTGGCTTAATACGCAGGAGAGCTGATAATCAGTCTCATTGCGGGAACTCCTAGCCGACAAACCCGCTTAAGCCCCTCTCCCGCCTGCGGGAGAGGGGTTGGGGTGAGGGGAAGCTCTTGGCAAGGAAACCTAAAGGCTATTAAAGCTCCCCTCATCCGCCCCTTCGGGGCACCTTCTCCCGCAGGCGGGAGAAGGAACACCGCCTTTCGCCGTATCAATCCGGAGTCTCCCCCATGCCCAACTGGATCACCCTCCCCACCCCACTCGGCCCGGTCCGCGCCTGGCAGGCCCTGCCCTCCGGCAGCCCACGCGCCGGCCTGGTGGTCATACAGGAAATCTTCGGCGCCAATGCGCATATCCGCCATGTCGCCGAGCAGTACGCCGCCGAGGGCTACGCGGTGCTGGCGCCATCCTTCTTCGACCTGATCGAGCCGGACCTGCAGCTGGACTACGACGCGGCCGGCGTCAGCCGCGGCAAGGCGCTGGTCGACGAGCTGGGCGTGGACCGCGCCGTAACCGTGGTCGAAGCCGCCGCTGCTGTGCTGGCGCCCTGTGGCAAGGTCGGTACGGTCGGCTATTGCTGGGGCGGCACCATCGCCATGTTGGCCGCGCAACGGCTGGGCCTGCCCTCTGCGAGCTACTACGGAGCACGCAACGTGCCGTTCCTGGATACAGCGTTCAAAGCCCCGGCCATCTTCCACTTTGGCGACCAGGACGCCTCGATCCCGGCAGCCGCCGTTGCAGCGCACCGTGAAAAGCAACCCGACTTGCCTGTATATGTCTATCCAGCCGACCACGCCTTCAACCGCGAGGTCGGCATACACTACCACCCAGCCAGCGCCGACCTGGCGCGCGAACGCACCTTGGCCTTCTTCAGCGAGAACCTGCGATGACCGAAGCTGTGACGTCCGACTTCGTACTTGATACCCGCCTTGCCGCCGACAGCGTACTGATTGCCGATGGCCCCCTGTCGCAGATCCGCTTGATGAACGACGACCGCTTCCCGTGGGTCGTGCTGGTCCCGCGCGTGCCGAACGCCAGCGAGTGGATCGACCTGGACGGCGCCCAACAGCGCCTGCTGCTGGCCGAGATCAACCAGATTTCCCAGCACCTCAAGCACAAGCCAAATGTCAGCAAGATCAACATCGGTGCGCTGGGCAATATCGTGCGCCAACTGCACGTGCATCTGATCGGCCGCAACGAGAACGACGCCGCCTGGCCAGGCCCGGTCTGGGGCAGTGGCAAGGCGCAGCGTTTCGATCCGGAGGTGCTGGCGCAACGTGTCGAAATCTGGCGCCAACGGCTACGATAAGCACCTTCCCCCTTACGGACTCCGCAAGCCGATGCGCTCCAATCTGATCGCCGCACTGATCCTGATCCTAGTTGGCCTGTTCTTCCTGGCCAAGAACCTCGGCTGGATCAACGGCAACATCGGCAGCATGCTCGCCACCTGGTGGCCTGCAATCCTGGTGGCTGTCGGTATCGGCATGCTGTTCGGACGCGGCAAGTAAGCCGCACCGCCGGATCCTGCATAAAGAAAAAGGCGCCTGACGGCGCCTTTTTCATTTCAGCCCAAGCCGCACTCAGGTGCGCGGCAGGGTAACGCCAGTCTGACCCTGGTACTTGCCACCACGATCCTTGTACGAGGTCTCGCAGATGTCGTCCTTGTCGGCCTGGAAGAACAGCATCTGCGCCACACCCTCGTTGGCATAGATACGTGCCGGCAGCGGCGTGGTGTTGGAGAACTCCAGCGTCACGTGGCCTTCCCATTCCGGCTCCAGCGGGGTGACGTTGACGATGATGCCGCAGCGCGCATAGGTGCTCTTGCCCAGGCACACCACCAGGGTGTCGCGCGGGATGCGGAAGAACTCCACAGTGCGTGCCAGTGCGAACGAATTCGGCGGGATGATGCACTCATCGGCCTCGATGTCGACAAAGCTCTTCGGGTCGAAGTGCTTGGGGTCGACGATGGTCGAGTTGATGTTGGTGAACACCTTGAACTCACGCGAGCAACGCACGTCGTAGCCGTAGCTGGAGGTGCCGTAACTGACGATGCGCTGACCATCCACCTGCTTGACCTGGCCGGCTTCGTACGGCGCGATCATGCCGTGCTGTTCGGACATTTGGCGGATCCAACGGTCGCTCTTGATGCTCATTCAGTGATCCTGTTCACGTTGTGCCGCAGCATGCCTGCGGCCGGGGGTGGTCGATTCTAGCCTAGAGCCGGCCAGGAGCCGGCAAGCAATCGCCTGTCAGCAACTTCTGCACACTCTATATGGGACAAGGCCCGCTGAGCGGGCCTTGCTTGCTGCCGAGCTGGCGACTGCCTCAGATCAGCGACGACAGGATCGGAATGCTGGCGCGTGGGCGCTTGGCCAATTCTTCCGCCATCCGCTGCGCCGCCGCCATATAGGCCTTCGCCGCGGCCGAATCGGGCTGCGCAACCACGATAGGCGCACCCACATCGCCCTGCTCGCGGATGCCGATATCCAGTGGCAGTGAACCCAGCAGCGGCACCCCGTACTGCTCGGCCATGCGCTGCCCCCCGCCCTCGCCGAACAGATGCTCGACGTGACCGCAGTTGCTGCAGGTGTGGACTGCCATGTTTTCAACGATCCCGAGCACCGGAACCTCGACCTTTTCGAACATATTCAAGGCCTTGCGCGCATCCAGCGTGGCAATGTCCTGTGGCGTCGTAACGATCACCGCACCGGCCACCGGGATCTTCTGCGACAACGTGAGCTGGATGTCGCCGGTACCCGGCGGCAGATCGATCAGCAGGAAATCCAGGTCGCCCCACAGCGTGTCGTTGAACAGTTGGGTCAGTGCGGAAGTGGCCATCGGCCCACGCCAGATCATCGGGGAGTCCGGCTCGATCAGGAAACCGATAGACATCGCCTCGACCCCGAACGCCCGCAGCGGCTCGATGGACTTGTTGTCCGGGCTCTCCGGCCGCCCGCTCAGGCCCAGCATGGCCGGCACGCTGGGGCCGTAGATATCGGCGTCCAGCACCCCGACCTTGGCGCCAAGCGCTTTCAGCGCCAAGGCCAGATTCACCGCCGTGGTGGACTTGCCCACCCCACCCTTGCCCGAACCGACCGCAATGACATTGCGGATACGCGAATGGGGGGAGAGCCCCTTCTGCACCTTGTGGGCACCGCCCAGCGGAATCGACCTGATCACTACAGCCTCTACTTCAATGGTTCGGCGCGAACTATAGCGCGATGCGCAGAGCCACCAGCTTTCCAGTGTTTGCCGACTCCAACCACACACCTTGCCGAATAAAGCACTCATGAGTGCAGGCTGAACACTTGACCTTTAAGGTTAACCCTGTGTTAACTTTGAGTTACCGGCAAATGAAACTTTCTAGCACCGGAACAAATAGCCCTTTCGTCAGCATGGTTGTGAAAGGGATACCTCATTCGTTTTAGGGGAAATGCATGGCGATTCGTAGTCCGCTCATCCGTCATCCGCTGAGCTTCGCACTGGTCACCGCGATGGCGCTGACCATTACCGCACAGGCTCATGCTCAGGAAACCGAGCCTCAGCCTGGTCACGAGGTGACCAACAAAAACGCGACCAACCTGGACAAGGTCACGGTCACTGGCTCGCGCATCAAGCGCGCTGAAGTCGAGGGTCCGGCGCCAGTAACGGTCATCACCTCTGCCCAGATCGAGCGCGAAGGCTTTACCACCGTCTTCGATGCTTTGAACACCCTGACCCAGGCCAGCGGCTCCACCCAGAACGAAATCTTCCAGGGTGGCTTCACTCCGAACGCCAGCGTCATCAATCTCCGCGGCCTCGGCCCGGGCCGCACCTTGCTACTGATCAATGGTCGCCGTGCTGCTGACTATCCGCTGCCGTACAACGGCCAGAGCAACTTCGCCAATTTCGGCAATATCCCCGCTGCAGCCGTCGAGCGCATTGAACTGTTGGCCGGTGGTGCATCTGCGATCTATGGTTCCGATGCTGTCGCAGGCGTGGTCAATATCGTCCTGAAGACCAATTTCGAAGGCGATCTGCTTAAGGTCAAAGGTTCCACAACTACCGACGGCGGCCGCGATCGTGCCGACTTGCAGTGGATCGGCGGCAAGACCGGCGACAAGTGGAGCCTCACCTACGCAGTTGAATATTTCAATTCCGAGCCACTGCACGCGTACCAGCGTGATTTCATGGATTCACTGCTGGACAACCCGTTGCCGCCGAACTTCGTCGGCATCCAGCCCACCGGGACCATGCGTGTCCGTGACCGCACAAAGAGCGCGAACAGCTACATCGCACCACCGCCTGGCGCCTGCGAGCAGATGGGCGATGAGTGGGTGCGCCATAACTATCGCTCAGCCAATGCAGCCGGCACGATCACCAACCTTGGCCAGGCTTGTGGCAGCTACAAGGACGTTGGCTACCAGACGATCAGCAACGGAAACAACGACATGTCGGCGTACCTGTATGGCACGTTCGACTTCGATAGCGGCGTGCAGGCTTGGGCAAGCCTCCAGACCTACTGGTCGCGAGCCAAGTACACAGGCGGCACCCAGTTCTGGGGCGGTCCGACCGTCGGCGGCCTCTGGTACGACCAAGGCCTTGGCACCATCGTCGACGCGCAGCGCATTTTCACGCCGATGGAAGCCGGCGGCCTGAACAACCTGATGAGCAAGAATGACGAAAAGTCCTACGATCTTGCAGTTGGCTTCAAGGGCAACTTTGCCGACCGCTTCGACTGGGATGCGACTGTGTCCCGTGCCGAGTACCGCATCAAGGTCGAATCCCCGCGCTTGGTCGCGTCGAAGGTCAACGACTGGTTCCTCGGCCCACGCCTGGGCACGCGTAGCGGCTACGCGGTCTACGATCTGAATGAAGCGCATTACTACAGTGCATTGACGCCGGAGCAGTTCGCGTCGATGAGCACGACCCTGAAGACCGACGCCAAGTCCTACGTAAACCAAGGCAACTTCGTGGTATCGGGCGACCTGTTCGAGCTACCAGCTGGCCCGCTTGGCTTCGCAGCCATCGTGGAAGCATCCCAGCAGGAATACAAGCTCAACGAAGATAAGCGCATCCTGCCGGACTACACTGGTGCTGATCGCCCCTACAACCGCACCGGCACCGGTGGTGGTGGCAAGCGTGACCGTTATGCGACCGGCGTTGAACTGTCCATCCCGATCTTCGACAGCCTCAAAGCCAGCCTCGCAGGGCGCCTCGACAAGTACGACGACATCACCGCAGTGGATGACGCCCGCACCTGGAACGCCGGCCTCGAATGGCGCCCGTTCTCGAACCTGCTTGTGCGCGGTTCCTACGCCACCAGCTTCCGCGCCCCGGACATGCACTATGTATTCGCCGAACGCAGCGGTTCGTACAGCGCAATCCTCGACGTGCGCCGTTGCCTTGAAAGCGGCCGCGTCGCAGCGCAGTGCACCAGCTCGGACATCACCACCAACTACACCGCCTTTGGCGTGCGCCAAGGTACCAAGGACCTGAGCGAAGAAACGGGCAAGTCCTGGACGGCTGGTTTCGTGTGGGACATCATCGATGGCCTTTCGGTCAGCGCTGACTACTATCACATCGAACTGGAAGACGTGGTCTCGGACATCACTTCCGCGTACATCCTGGAAGGCGAAGCCGGCTGCATCACCGGCAAGACCCGCAATGGCCAGCCGTTCACGCTGGGCGCACCAGGCTCGGCCTTCTGCAACGACATGCTCTCGCGCGTTTCCCGCCTCAGCGCCCCGGGCACCCCGAACGACGGCCAGATCACGGAGATCCGTCGTGGCCCGATCAACCGCGCGGTCCTCGGCACCAAGGGCATCGACGCTACATTGGACTACAGGCTGGATACTGATCGTCTGGGCGATTTCCGCGTCCAGCTTGGCTGGTCGCACACCCTCGGCCAGACGTCCGCCCAGTTCAAGAACGACCCGGTACTGGATTACCGCGACGACCTGGGCAACTTCGACTTCCGCAGCCGCATCCGCGCAACCGGTACCTGGCAGCGGGACGACTGGCAGGCCGCCCTGTTCATGGTCCGATACGGCAGCTTGCCTAACTGGCAGGAAACCGGCCGCATCGCTCCGTACTTCATCTGGAATGGCAGTATCGGCAAGAAGATCACCGAGAAGGCGCAGGTCAACCTGTACGTCAACAACATCTTTGACAACCACCACCCGAAGGACGATGGCTTCAACACCTATCCGTACTTCTGGCGCGCCTATGACGCAGTGGGACGCGAGATCGCTGTTGAGTTCCAGTACCGGTTCCGTTGATTGAGCCTGTGATCCAAGCAGAATGGCCCGGGTACTCCCGGGCCATTCTTTTGATGACCCAGTGTTTCGCTATCTGACAAGGAAATCCCCGATGAAATCATGCCTGGCAGCTGCCATCCTGCTTGCGCTTTCCGTTCCGGCAGCCTCCGCGGCGCCAACGGCCGCTGTCCCGTCCATCCGCGACTTCGTTTCGCACTCCGCCTACGGCACGGCCAAGATCTCCCCGGATGGCCGTTACATCGCCATAACCGTGGATCGTGGTGAACAGGACGTGCTCACGGTACTTAGAACTTCCGACCTCAAGATCGTGAAGGTCAACCAGCTCCCCGACCAGAAGAGCGTTGGTAGTTTCTATTGGACCAGCCCTGAACGCCTGATGTTCAACGCAGTGAAGAAGATGGGCGGCTACGCAGCCCCCTTCTCAACCGGCGAATGGTTTGCCGTGAATGCAGACGGTTCGCAGCCCAGACCACTCATCTTCTACGGCACCCGTGATGCCACCCAGCGCGGAAAGACCGTTGGTTCGGAGCGTTTCAGCCTGCTCGACACGCTGAAGAACGATGACCAGAACGTCATCATGCAGGTGACAAGCCCGCGTTCCTCCGAAGGCGTCGGCACAGAAGTCGTGCGCATGGACACACTGAGCGGGCGCCGCACCAGCATGGCGCGCGCGCCAAAAGAGAACTGCAACATCACGCTGGATGCCGCCAAAGAACCACAGTTCGCGATCTGCTCTACTAGTAAGGGTGAAGACGGCGAGTACGACGAGCGCACCGAGCTCTACCGCCGTGATGCAGGCAACTGGACCTTGGTCAATGCATCCAAGTCGGATGGCAACCACTTGGACATCCTGCGCTCCACCCCGGATGGCACGATCTATGCAAGCCGGGATGATGGGCGTTCACCGGCGGCAGTGGGAACACTGAACCCCACTACGGGAGACTTCACCGTTCTTCATCAGGATCCGGTTGCGGAAGTCTCCGACATGATCTGGTCAACGGACGACACGACACTCATCGGCGTAGTCACCGAGGCCGGTGCGCCCAAAGTCTCCCTCCTCAATGAGGAGCACCCGGATGCCGAGCTCTACGCATCTCTGGCGAATGCTTTCGAGGGACAGATGGTGGATTTTTCCAATGCCACCGCCGATGGCAAAAAGATCATTGTAAACGTCTACAGCGACACGAATCCCTCCGAGCTCTACCTGTTCGATCGCGACTCCGGCAAGGCACGCTTTCTCATGAAACAGCGACCACAGCTAGCGTCTGCCCAGCTTGCCTCGGTCAAGCCATTCTCGTTCACCTCACGCGACGGAAAGCTCATCCACGCATACCTGACGCTTCCACATGGCAGCGACGGGAAAAACCTGCCACTAATCGTGAATCCGCATGGCGGCCCGATCGGGCCACGCGACAATTGGGGGTTCAATCCGGAAGCACAGCTGTTTGCCAGCCGCGGTTACGCCACCTTGCAGATCAACTACCGCGGCTCCGGCGGCTACGGCAGGGCTTTCCAGGATGCAGGCCACCAGCAATGGAGCCAGGGGATCCAAAACGACATCCTCGACGCTACACACTGGGTCATCAATAACGGATACGCCAACAAGGACCGCATCTGCATCTACGGCGGCAGTTTCGGTGGTTATTCCTCACTGATGGCACCGATCAGGGAGCCGGGCCTCTTCAAGTGCACGTTCGGCTACGTGGGTGTCTATGACATCGACATGATGTTCAAGAAGGGCGACATCCCTGAGCGTGAATCCGGCCAGCGTTTCCTGCGCCGCACCCATGGCACTGACTCGAAGCTTTGGGCCGAAAGCTCGCCTGCTCGTCGGGCCGGCGAGGTGAAGATTCCGGTTTATCTCGCTGCTGGTGCACGTGACGTGCGCACTCCTCCTGAACAGACAGAGTTGATGAACAGAGCCCTGATCGCGGCAGGCAACAAGCCCGAAGGCATGATCATCCAGTCAGGCGAAATGCATGGCTTCTACGGCGAGGATGCCCGCGTGAATCTCTATACGGAGATGCTTGGCTTCTTCCAACGCCATATCGGCGACGGGAAGGTCAACGTCGGCGAGCCAACCAACGCAAAGTAACTTCGAAGTCACATCCTCATCCGAGGCTCGTCTTTGCAAGGGAGCAGCGGGGGATTTCCCCCGCTGCTATGCCAGTGACTTTCGACCATTCCAAGGCAAACCCTTCTTCGTTGACCATGTCGCCATGGCACGGATAGCACAAGGACACACATGATGCGCCAACATACTTTCGCCCGGACCATGCTTTTGCTGGCTCTATCCAGCACCTGGCCCGTGATTGCAGCCAGCCAGGCAGTGGGCACACAGTCAGACGATCCAACAAAGGATCAATTAATGATCACCGCGGGGTTCCTCAACGGACATCCCGATCTTCGCTTCCGCCTGCTTGGCCTTGAGAAGCACAAAGCAGGAGACCTGGAGAGGGCCTTCCGCTTCTTCCAGAACGCTGCCTTCTATGGTGACAAGCCATCACAAGGCATGGTTGCCGAAATGCTGTGGACCGGCACGGGCACTTCTAGCGACCGCGCCCTTGCATATGCATGGATGGACCTCGCGGCTGAACGCGGCTACGAGGGTTTCGCCGGCCTGCGGGAGCGGTATTGGGCAGAGCTTTCGGAGGATGAGCGCGTGCGCGCGCTCACCATAGGCCAGGAGGTCTATGCTCGGTACGGTGATGTCGCAGCTCTGCCACGTATTGCCAGCAAGCTTAGAAGGGAACGCAGGAGTCTAACCGGCAGTAGAACCGGCTTTACCGGCAATGTGCGCATCATCATCCCCACTGCCACCGGCAGCACCGAGATCGATGGGTCGAAGTTCTATGACGAGCGCTACTGGGACCCGATCAAGTATCAGGCATGGCAGGATTCGGTGTGGATGAAGCCCCGCATTGCGGCAGTACACGTAGGTACTGTCGAGCAAGCTCCAGCCCCCCCCCCAATCCACGCGCATACCGGCCACCAAACCGCTCCTGGATGTACCTGAGCCCGACGCCGGTGATGAGATGCCGCAGGTTGGTGGCAGCGGCAACAAGCCTTGACTTGACATGACGGGGCCTCGACCGCTTCAGCGGCCAAGGCCCTCAATAACTACCCGCGCTGCATTATGCCCAGGCGCCCCGGTAACCCCGCCGCCTGGATGCGTACCCGAGCCACATAGATAGAGCCCCGGCAGCGCCCCCTTGTAGCCCGCCTGCCCCAGCATCGGCCGCGCACTGAACAACTGGTTCAAGCTCAACGCGCCGTGGAAGATGTCGCCGCCGATCAAGCCGAAGGTCCGCTCAAGATCCAGGGGGCTCATGATCTGCCTGCCGAGCACGGAAGCAGCGAAGCCCGGTGCATGTTTATCGACAGTAGCGATCATCAGATCCGCGACTTCTTCGCGGTGATCGTCCCAACTGCGGCCGCCTGACAGCTGCGGCGCAACATGCTGGCAGAACAGGCTGGCCACATGCTGCCCGGGCGGCGCCAGTGAGTCATCCAGCGTACTGGGGATCAGCATCTCCACGATGGGCTCGCGCGACCAGCCATGTTTACGCGCGTCGAGGTAGGCACGATCCATGTAATCCAGGCTTGGCGCGATGATGATGCCGGCCGTCAGGTGATCGCCCTGCCCCGGCAACACGCTGAACTCAGGCAGCTGCGACAAAGCCACATTCATGCGGAATGTCCCGGAGCCGCAGCGCCAGTTGGCCATGCGTTCCAACGTAGCCACCGGCACATCAGCAGAATCAAACAATTGCTCATAGAGCAGCTTCGGGTTGACGTTGGCAACGATGGCGTTACCACGCAGCACTTCGCCATCAGCCATGACGACACCTACCGCGCGTCCTTGCTCGACCAGTACTTTCCTCACTACTGCATCAGTACGAATTTCTACACCGGCCTCGACTGCCGCACGCGCCATCGCCTGGGTGATCGCGCCCATACCGCCGATCGCATGTCCCCAGGCACCTTTGACGCCGTTGCTTTCACCAAACACGTGGTGCAACAACACGTAGGCAGTGCCCGGCGCATAGGGACTGGCGTAGTTGCCAACGATGCCATCGAAGCCGAACAAGGCTTTGATCGGTACGCTTTCAAACCAACGATCCAGGTACTCGGCGGCGGAGATGGTGAACAGATCCATCAACTCCTGCTGCAAACCCGGATCCAGACGCTGCAACTGTCGGCCCAGCTGCCCTGCTTTCCAAAGCTCCGGCAGCGCACGCAACCAACTCGCGCCACTGACATTGGGCGGTGCCTGCAGTGCCTGCGCACGCAGCACATCGGCAAAAATCTCCAGCCGCTGCTCGTACTCGGGCAAGCGTGCCGCATCGCGTGCGGAGAAGCGCGCAACCTGTTCGGCAGTGCGCCCGCCCCCGGCCAACAGATACTCGCCGTTGCCCAAGGGCAGGAAGTTGTTGAGCTTGCGCGGGACCACCCGCAGGCCGTGCCGCTCCAGCTCCAGCTCGGCAATCACCTTGGGTTGCAGCAGCGACACCGTATAAGAGGCCACCGAGTTGCGGAAGCCGGGGTGGAACTCCTCGGTGACGGCTGCGCCTCCGACCACTGACCGTCGCTCCAATACCAGTACACGCTTGCCGGCCCTGGCCAGATAGGCCGCGCACACCAGTCCGTTATGGCCGCCGCCGATCAGGATCGCGTCCCACTGCTTGCTCGATGTCTTGGTCATTCCCGCTGTATAGCATCGGCCAGCCGTCGCCGCCCATAGGAATACGCCCGCAGCGACCCATGACCTTCTACACCCCTTCCTCATCGGTTTCAGGCGTATCTTCCTGCTTCGGCCCCGGACTCCGTGGCCTCACTCATGCTTTGAAACCGGCCTGGAGGCCTTTCCCGTGATCGTTCGCAAACCCCAGATTCTCCTGCTGTCGCTGGCCGTCGCCGCCGTGCTGACCGGTTGCCCCAAGCAGGAAGAGCAGTCCCCGCCGGCAGCCACCGCCGCTGCCCCGGCCGCCACCGAGCTGAAGCTGGACGAGTCCAAGCTGCCGGCCTACAACGCCTTCACCGCTGCCGACCTCGACGCCAGCAAGGACGCATGTACCGACTTCAACGGCTACGTGAACGAAAAGTGGCTCAACGCCAACGAAATTCCGGCTGACCGCACCAGCTGGGGCGCCTTCACCATCCTCGACGAGCGCTCCGTTGCCGTGCAGCACCAGCTGGCCGAGCAGGCTGCTGCAATGAAGAACGCCACCGGCATCGAGAAGATCGTCGGCGACTTCTGGGCCTCGGGCATGGACGAAGCCAAGATCAACTCGCTGGGCATCACCCCGCTGAAGGCCGACCTGGCCGCGATTGATGGCCTGCAGGACACCGCCGCACTGGCCAACTACCTGCGCAGCACTGCTGCCAAGGGCGAGAACTTCCTGTTCGGCTTCGGCCCGGAAGCAGACTTCAAGAACTCCACCATGAACATGGCCTACGCCAGCCAGGGTGGCCTGGGTCTGCCGGACACCACCTATTACACCGATGCCAGCAAGGCCGACAAGCTCAACGCCTACAAGACCCACGTGGCCAAGGTGCTGGAGCTGAGCGGCGTGGCCGCGGCCGACGCCGCCAAGCAGGCCGAGGAAGTGGTCAAGTTTGAAACCCGCCTGGCCAAGGCTTCCAAGTCCAGCGTCGAGCTGTCGCGCGACGTCTCGCTGTACTACAACCCGGTCAGCGTGGCTGATGCCGACAAGCTGACCCCGAACTTCAGCTGGACCGCGTTCTTCCAGGCCCAGGGCATTGCCGCGCCGGAGAAGTTCTCGCTGGCGATGCCGGCCTTCCACGCGGAAGTGAGCAAGATGCTGGCCGACACCGACCCGGCAGCCTGGCGCGCCTACCTGCGCTTCCACACCGTGGACGGCGCCGCGCCGTACCTGAGCAATGAGTTCGTGCAGGAGAACTACGCGTTCTACGGCAAGGAACTGAACGGTCAGAAGGAAATCAAGCCGCGCTGGAAGCAGGTGCTGGGCACCATTGAAAACGATGCTGGCGATGCATTCGGCCAGATGTACGTCAAGGTCGCCTTCTCGCCCGAGTCCAAGGCCAAGATGGAAGAGCTGGTCAAGAACCTGGCCGGTGCGCTGAAGGATCGTATCCAGAACCTGACCTGGATGAGCGACGAAACCAAGGCCAAGGCCATCGCCAAGTGGGAAACCTTCACCCCCAAGATCGGCTACCCGGACAAGTGGCGTGATTGGAGCGGCCTGAGCACCACCCACGATGACTACCTGGGCAATGTGCGTGCAGCCAATGCCTTCAACTACAAGTGGGCACTGGCCAAGATCGGCAAGCCGGTCGACAAGACCGAGTGGGGCATGACCCCGCAGACGGTCAACGCCTACTACAACCCGCTGCAGAACGAGATCGTGTTCCCGGCCGCTATCCTGCAGCCGCCGTTCTTCGACGTGAACGCCGACGACGCGCTGAACTACGGTGGCATCGGTGCCGTCATCGGCCACGAAATGACCCACGGTTACGACGATCAGGGCAGCCGCTTCGGCCCGACCGGCAACTTCGAGAACTGGTGGACCCCGGCTGACGCCAAGGGCTTTGAAGGCCTGACCGGCAAGCTGGTCAAGCAGTTCAACGAGTACAAGGTGGGCGACCAGCAGGTCAACGGCACGCTGACCCTGGGCGAGAACATCGCCGATCTGGGCGGTCTGGCCACGGCCTATGACGCTCTGCAGAAGGCTTCGGCCGGCAAGGAAGATGCAAAGGTTGACGGCTTCACCCGCGACCAGCGCTTCTTCTTCAACTGGGCCACCGTGTGGCGCACCAAGTACACCGCCGAGAACGCCAAGGTCCGCCTGGCCACCGACTCGCACGCCCCGGCACAGTTCCGTGCCATGGGTGCGCCGTCGAACCTGCCGACCTTCGCCGCGGCGTTCCAGTGCAAGGCCGGCTCGCCGATGGTCCGCACCGGCGACAAGCAGGTAGTGATCTGGTAATCGCTGCCCTGCAGTGAGACCCGAAGAAGGCCCGGCATCGCCGGGCCTTCTTTTTGCCAACGCTTATGTGGGAGCGGCGTCAGCCGCGAAGCTGACCAGACCCAAAGCGCCAGATATCTACGCAATCCCGACGGTATTGACTGCTTCATTGCAGTGGCTTTGCGGCTGACGCCGCTCCAACAAATCCGGGGTTCTTGAATCTCCCACACCGCCAGCTTCGCGGCTGACGCCGCTCACACAACCACCGGTTTTGATGCAGTACCCAATTCCGCGCCCTGCCCCGGCACCATTCCGCCGCCAGCTTGTTAAACTCCGCCCACTTTGTCCTTCTGCGGATATGCACCACATGCCCAACGTTCGCCCACTTACCTTGGCCCTGGCCTTCTCCCTGGTGACCATGCTGTCCACCAACGATGCGCAGGCCGCCCGCAAGAAGCCTGCGGCACGGGCACCGGCGGTGAGCGCGGCCTGTACTGACTTCTACGAAACCACCAACGGCAACTGGCTCAAGGCCAACCCGGTGCCGCAGACCGGTGCGGTCAGCGCGCTCGGCACGCTGGCGGACAACACCCGTACTCAACAGCGTCAGTTGCTGGAGCGTTCGATGACCGCCCCGCAGGGCAATGTGCAGAAGCTGCTCGGCGATTTCTGGGCCAGCGGTCTGGATGAAGCCGCCGTGGAAGCCGACGGCTCCAAGCCGATCGCACCGCTGCTGACCCGCATCAACGCCATCAAGAAGGCCAAGGACGTCCCGGCCTCGATCGCAGCGCTGCATCAGGTCGGCATACCGGTGGCGTTCAACTTTGCGCCGGACGTGGACCTGAAGGCGCTGGACCGCCACATCGGTTACTTCATGCAGGGCGGCACCGGCCTGCCGGACCCGGCCTTCTACACCCGCACCGATGCCGATACCGTCGCACTGATGGGCCGCTACCGCGGCTATGTGAAGCAGATCCTGGCGCTGACCGGCACCCCGGCCGCGCAGCTTGATGCCGAATCGGCGCTGGTCATCCAGCTGGAAACCGAACTGGCGCGCAGCGCGCACTCGGTCGCCGACATCAACAACCCGTTCAACAACTACGCGCCGGTCTCCACCAAGGACCTCAACAGCCGCTACCGCAACCTGCAGCTGGATGCCTTCCTGAAGGCGCAGGGAGTGAACGACGACCTGGTATCGCTGGCCGACCCGGCGCTGTTCCAGCAGCTCAACGGCATGGTCAGCCGCCTGCCAGCCAACCAGTGGAAGGCCTACCTGCGCTGGCGTGTGGGCGACGCGATGGCTCCATACCTGTCCAAGGCCTACCGCGACGCCGAGTTCGAATTCCGTGGCCGCGTGCTGCGTGGCCAGACCATCGCACCGGCGCGTCCGGACGCCGTGCTCGACGCCATCAACGTGGCCGCCGGCCCGATGCTGGGTCACGAGTACGCTGCGACCTATCTCAACCGCGACACCCGCCGCCAGGCCGGTGTGATGGTCGACCAGGTCCGCGAGGCACAGATCGCCGCGGTCAAGCGCAGCAGCTGGCTCAGCGCCGAGGCCAAGACCGAAGCCGAAGCCAAGCTGGCGGCGATGAAGATCGAGATCGGCACCCCGCTGCGCGATCTGGATTACACCGTGCAGCCGATGGGCCGCGGCAGCTTCGGCGGCAATATCCTGATTGCTTCGACCTGGCGCCACGCCCAGGAAATGAAGCGCATCGGCAAGGGCAACGCCGACCGCCGCTGGGACGTGTTGCCGCAGCAGCCATCGATCGCCTATGACATTGCCCAGAACCGTTTGATCGTGACGGCCGCCGCACTGCAGGGCCCGATCTTTGCCGCCAACGCCAGCAACGCCGAGAAGTTCGGCGCCTTCGGTGGCCTGGTCGCGCATGAAGTCAGCCGCGCCATCGACGTCAAGGGTGCCATGATCGACGCCAAGGGCGAACTGCGCAGCTGGTGGACGCCGGCTGACAAGAGTGCCTGGACCCTGCTCGGCAACCGTGTCGCCGCGCAGTACAGCGCCTACCCGTTCCCGGGCGTCAAGGATGCCAAGGTCAACGGCGAACTGACCCGCGACGAGAACATGGCTGATCTGTCGGGCATGGAAATCGCATGGGAGGCTTTCAGTGCCGCCCAGGCCGATGCCAAGCCGGCCGACAAACAGGACTTCTTCAAGGGCTGGAGCAGCCTGTGGGCGCAGCAGCTGTCGCCGAACGAAGCCGTGCAGCGTCTGCGCACCGACGTGCGCGCACCGGGCCGCTGGCGCAGCAATGCACCGCTGTCCAACCTACCGGCATTTGGTGCCAGCTTCAGCTGCAAGCCGGGTCAACCGATGCAGCGCACCGACGCCGAGCAGATCAGGATCTGGCGTTGATGCGGAATTGAAGGAAGCAAGAAGGCGCGGATTCCGCGCCTTTTTGCTTTCTAACTGTAGTGGGGGGGGGGGGGGGGGGGGGGGGGGGGCGGGGGGGCGGGGCCCCGGCAGGGCCGCGCGGGGCGGGCGGGGGGCCCCCCCCGGCCCCGGGGGGG